>JAUWOH010000503.1 GCA_030612225.1 Desulfobacteraceae bacterium | reverse complement strand
AGAAAATGGCTTATACAACCTGTGGATATCAAACGGTTATATCAATAAAAAACCGCTTTTAGAGTTTTGTAAAGTTTTAGATGGCGCAAATGTTAACCTGAAATCTTTCAGTGATGCCATCTACCGGAAATTAAACGGGGGCCGTCTCCAGCCTGTATTAAATACCTTTAAAACTCTCCATGAGCAAAAGATTCATTTTGAAATTACAAATTTGGTTGTTCCCGGATATGTTGATGACCCTGATATGGCTAAAAAGATGTGTGAATGGATCCTTAAAAATCTGGGCACTGATTATCCATTGCACTTTACGCGATTTTATCCCAGGTACAAGCTCGACCGTTTGCCGCCGACACCTGTTTCAACGCTGACCAGGTTCCGGGCATTAGCTATGCGGGAAGGAATCCGCTATGTCTATGTCGGTAATGTGCCTGACCATGAAGGGAATAACACATTCTGCCACAACTGCAAAAAACTTCTGATTGAGCGCCAGGGTTATTACATTCCCACTTATAACCTGATCGATAATAAATGCAAATTCTGCAATACTGTTATTCCGGGTGTGTGGTAAGAAAATATTCAATCCCCATTCGCCATTAAACGAAGTTATATAAAAGCAATAGAATGTTGCACATTGCTATTTTATATGATATCGTTTTGTAAAACATCCTGATAGGAGGTAATTACAATGACAACAGCTGTAAGAGTTTCCGACGAGTTGGTACGGGAAGCAAGGATATTTAGCAAAATAGGTCAACGATCTTTAACCGGCCAAATTGAATACTGGGCAAAAATTGGCAAATGCGCTGAAGAAAACCCTGATTTGACTTATAGCCTAATAAAGGACATCCTTATTGGGCTTGTTGAGCTTGAACAAGGTGAATCATCAGAATACAAATTCGGGTAACCGCAAATGAAAATTTTACAGTCTCGTCAATTTGAAAGAAAGCTTAAGAAATTCACCAAGCAAGATAAAAAGTTGCTCGATAAGCAGATTTTAAAAATCGCTGACAATTCTGCCATCGGTTCAGAAAAAAAAGGCGACCTTCGAGGGGTATATATTCATAAATTTAAAATAAAACATATACAATATCTGCTTTCTTATCGTTTTGCTGAAGAGAATCTTGAATTAATCATGATTGGTCCCCATGAAAACTACTATAGAGACCTGAAAAGCTATTTGAAAAGCAAATAAAAAGCACTCGACCCCTTGCTTGCCGGGCGTAACCGAAAGGTGAATTAGATCTCTGATCATAGAAAACAATTATGGAAAAAACTGGATGAACTGTCAAAAAAATGGCAATCAACAGGTTTACCCTCCAGGTCGGGACTTGAAAAAACAGCCGGAGATTTGCGTGAATGGAAAGTGATAACAGGTGTTTCCGGGCTTTGGGAAAGGCCTCCGTTGATGCTGACAGCATCCCTTGACGACGGCCTTGGCCATGGACTCGAAGTTATTCGGATGTTTTCTGAAACAGCTGGTCTTGAAACTATTGCACTCGGGCTGCTTCTGACACCTGAAAAAATCATAACCGCATGTAAAAGGCATCAGCCTGATTTATTAGGATTAACCGTACTCCAGTTTGATTCAGAGGAAGACGTTTTACTAATAAGCAGAAACCTCCCGTCAAAAACAAAGATAATTGCAGGAGGACCGGTTTTTACATCAGACCGTGAATTTGCAGCCCGAGCA
>JAUWOH010000422.1 GCA_030612225.1 Desulfobacteraceae bacterium | reverse complement strand
ACCGGAGATATGGATTTCAAAGTTGCCGGAACCAAAGACGGTATAACCGCACTTCAGATGGATATTAAAATCCTCGAACTTTCACGGGAAATAATGGAAAAAGCTTTGGAGCAGGCTCGCATCGGCAGACTGTTTATTCTCGACAGGATGCTTGAAGCTTTAAAGGAACCCCGCGAAACAATTTCACCTCACGCACCGACAATAATTACCATTAATGTTATCCCTGATAAAATCCGTGAAGTCATCGGCCCGGGTGGAAAAACCATCCGCTTAATTCAAAGTGAAACAAATACGAGGGTTGAAGTTGATGATTCAGGTCTTGTAAAAATTGCCGCTGTCTCAAAAGAAGATGGAGATGCCGCAAAAGAGATGATAAACGAAATCATTGCAGTCCCTGAGGTAGGGCGAATTTACGAAGGGACTGTTGTCAAAATCATGGACTTTGGTGCTTTTGTGCAGATAATGCCCGGTACGGACGGTCTTGTCCATATATCCCAGCTTGCCGACCATCGTGTAGCAAAAGTTACAGATATTGTAAAAGAAGGAGAAAAAATAAAGGTTAAAGTTTTGGAAGTCAACAGGGATGGAAAGATTCGACTGAGCCTTAAAGCCGCCCTTGAAGAGGAAAAATGAGTAAAGAATCCACTTCAAAGGACGTGGTATTGATTTATCCCTCGAAAAGGCTGTCGGATACACCATGTTTTAAGTGACTAAAGTGCCTAAAGTGAGCTAAAGTGCCTAAAGTTAAGGAATCTTGTCTATTTTATTTTTATTAAAAAGATAGAGCGAAGCGACACCTCAACTTTAGACACTTTAGTCACTTTAGCTCACTTTAGGCACTCTTATTTATT
Source organism: Desulfobacteraceae bacterium (assembly GCA_030612225.1). Classification (GTDB taxonomy): domain Bacteria; phylum Desulfobacterota; class Desulfobacteria; order Desulfobacterales; family JAUWMJ01; genus JAUWMJ01. Next base: position 2,265 of record JAUWOH010000422.1, on the reverse strand, counting down.
CTGGCAAAGCTGATTATTTCTGATTACATACGAAAATACGTGGTTTTAAAAAATTGAATAAAAAAGAATGAAAAAAACTGTAAATAAAACAACTTTAAAAAACGGTGTTCGAATCCTGACAAAAAAAATGCCCCATGCACGTAGCGTGTCAATGGGCGTATGGGTAAATGTTGGTGCCAGGGATGAAGCCGAAAAGGAAAACGGACTTTCCCATTTAATCGAGCACATGATTTTTAAAGGGACTAAAAAGCGAACGGCTTTTCAGATTGCAAAGCAGTTCGATGCGCTGGGGTGTAATACGAATGCCTTTACCGGCTACGAAAATACATGTTACCATGCAAGAGCCATGGACAGCCACCTGGAAACCGTAGTCGATATTCTTTCCGATATTTTTTTAAACTCCATTTTTGATGAGAAAGAGCTGGAAAAAGAACGGTCGGTTATACTCCAGGAAATCGGAATGGTTGAGGATAGCCCGGAAGAATATGTCCATGTCCTTGCAAGTACAGCTTTTTGGGGTGACAACCCCCTTGGGCGTTCTGTTCTCGGAACCAAAGAAAACATACTTGGTTTTACCGCAGATGACATTAAAAATTTTTTTAAGCGTTTCTATCAACCGGGTCGGATTATCATTTCCATTGCAGGAAATCTTTCCCATGATAAAACGGTTGACCTTTTAGGACCCAACTTTGAATCTATCAAACCCGGCAATTCTTTTCCTGAAAGAATTACTCCTTTTGCACATTCCGCAGTCAACCTGAACCACAGGGACTCAGAACAGGTGCATATCTGCCTGGGAGCAAAAGGTATATCTATAACCGATCCCCACAGGTTCGCTTTTTCCATTTTAAATACAGTCTTTGGGGGTAATATGAGTTCGAGGCTATTCCAGAATTTACGTGAACAAAGGGGGCTTGCCTACTCCGTTTATTCTTTCATGTCTTCTTATATAGATACCGGAATGGCAGGAGCCTATGCCGGCGTAGATCCCGGAAAGGCACAGGAATCTATAGAGCTGATCTTAAAAGAAATGAAGCAGCTCAAAGAAGCCAGAATAGATAAATCAGAGCTTAGAGACGCAAAAGAGTACATTAAAGGAAATCTTTTCCTTGCATCTGAAAGTATTGACAACCAGATGGTCCGTCTGGCCCAAAGTGAAATAAATTTTAACAAACATATTCCACTCGAAACAGTTGTGGAAAAAGTAGAAATGGTTACAGCAGATGATGTCTTCGAACTGACAAAAGTGCTGTTTCAACCCGAACATATGTCTTTGACCCTTCTTGGACGGGCCGTCGATAAAGAGTCCTTTGAAGATGTCTTAAGCTTTTAATTGCATGGATTCCACTCCTTTAATTAAATTTCTTCGCATCAGACCAAATCTGGATGCAGATTTACCGTTGCCGCGTTATATGACACCCCACTCTGCAGGAATGGATATCTGCGCAGCCCTAGAAAATAATGTGGTTCTTGAAACCGGAGAAATCGCTCTTCTTTCCACCGGCTTTGCCATGGCCATTCCCGAAGGATTTGAAGCCCAGATACGTCCCAGAAGCGGACTGGCCGTAAAACATGGTATCGGGCTTATTAATTCACCAGGCACTATAGATGCCGATTACAGGGGAGAGGTAAAAATAGCAGTTATCAACCTTGGCAAAAAGCCATACATATTCAGGCGGGGAGACAGAGTAGCCCAGATGGTGATAAAAAAAGTTTATCAGGCCAGACTGGAAGTTGTGGAAAAGCTCGATGAGACCGAACGCAATACAGGTGGTTTCGGGCACACAGGATGAAACATAAATAATCCACTCCTTTTGCTGATTATATAAACTGCATTAACCTGGTTGAATAAGATGATCGAGAATCAGACCGTTAAAACTTTCACTGCCCGGTGAGGTAAACAGCCAGCCTAAATGCAAAAGACAACTCCCACATACGGCCACTCGCCAACTGTACCCTTTGAACCAGCTGAATTCATCAGATGAATGTTCTGCATATCCGCATCCTGTGGCAGACCTGAAACAGCCTATTTGGTAAACAATGCCATTAGGATTGGCAAATGTGTGATGGTGAGCACCCTGCATTTCGATGCGTTCAGCCGGACTCGTTATTATCCTACGGCACTGGCGACAGAGTATGTATTCATCTATGTCCGGTTTTTTCTCTTCTGTGTCATTCTCAACAAGGTAATCTGGCTTTTCGTCGCCATGCTTCCCAGAGGGCTGTCGTAAAAAATATACGATGCTGGTTTCACACATAATCATT
>JAUWOH010000260.1 GCA_030612225.1 Desulfobacteraceae bacterium | reverse complement strand
CCGGCCCGAGCACCACTTAGCAAGTCGTCATCAATGGGTATAATCTTTTTTATATTTTTTCCTAAAATGGAGTTTTTAAAATCTACATATAAACGCTGAGGTTTTTTTAAAGAAGGATCTTTTTTAAGAAGGTGATGTATATATGTTGTTTCCTTATCAGTATCAATAACAACACGGGTGTAGTTTGGATTTGACCAGAATCGAAGTCCAGTGACAGTAGCGATTTTTCCTGGGGGCTTTTTATGCGGTTTTTGCTCAACACTTTTGCCTATTGCTTTTAGCGCTGCTTTCTTTTTTTTTGAATAGCTATTTTCTTTTGTAGCCGGTTCTTTTGTAGCTGGTTTTTTGATCAATATAGCGGCCTTTGCATTGTATGCACTTTTAGGATAACGTTTTTTTATCCTTTCAAAATTGTCAATGGCCTCTTTTTTATCCGACTTTTTATATGAACGCTTATAAAGCTCCATATAGAGATTTCCGCTCATATACAGGCCGGCTGCCGCCCATTTTCCTGAAGGGTCATGCCGGTAAACCGCCTGGAACTTCTTGATACACGCCAGCCAGTTCTCTCTGTACTTTTGTTTTCTGGCGCTTTTTTTTAGCTTCCTGTAGCAGGCCTCCGCTTCGAAATATTTATCCTCTGCCGTCTCGGCAGACGATTCAAACGGCCATGCAATAAAAACAAAACAGCATATCAGACAAAACGATATAATGAGTTGTTTGTGGTTACCCATACCATAGTGCTTTTTAATTTTTTTTGTCTGTTTTGTATTCATGTAGATGTTTTGTCTTTCGGGTTACGAGTTGCAGGTTGCGAGTTACGGGGTATAAAATTATTTTTTCCGATTAACAATTCGCAACCCAATTCCATTAACATAAGCGATTATTGAACCGCAGAACACCTAAAAAGAACTATCGAATTTCGAAGTGTTTTTCCTTACTTCTGCGGTTCGATATTCCTTGTTCGATATTCGATATTCACAAATTACTAAAAAATTTGCCTACGTTAATGACATTGACTCGCAACCCGAAACCCGCAACTCGTAAAACGCAATTCAGCTGTTGAGACTCCTTGCTTCCAAGCTTCCCAGCATCTGTGCTGCTCAGCCTCCCAGCTTCCGAGCCTCCCAGCCTTTTTCACTGTATTATATTTTTCGCTTTTTCGCTTAGTTCATCAAGATAATTCAGTGCATCCAGAGGTGTCATTGCCGATATGTTAAGATTGCTTAAATTTTCTATTATTAATCTTTCGGGTTTGCGAAAAAGTTTAATTTGTACGTGCCTCTTTTTAGAATCATCCTCATCTCTAACCGGGGCGAGTGTATCATTTAAACTGAATTCACCATTTTCAATTTTAGCCAGAATTTTTCTGGCGCGCATTAACACATCGTCCGGAATACCTGCAAGCCGTGCAACCTGTATTCCATAGCTTCTATTTGTGCCACCTTCAACCAGTTTTCTTAAAAATATAATTTCATCATTCCATTCTCTTACCGCTATATTGAAATTTTTTACACGGGGCTTTTTTAATGCAAGTTCAGTCAATTCGTGGTAATGTGTAGCGAATAATGTTTTAACCCCTTTTTTATTTAAATCGTGCAGATATTCTGCAACCGCCCATGCAATAGAAAGCCCGTCAAATGTGCTTGTTCCCCTTCCTATCTCGTCTAAAATTACAAGGCTCTGCACAGTTGAATTGTTTAAAATATTTGCAGTTTCCTGCATTTCAACCATAAAAGTGCTCTGGCCTTGGGAGAGATTGTCAAGAGCGCCAACACGTGTAAATATCCTGTCTGTGATATTAATCGAGGCCGTTTTAGCAGGTACAAAAGAACCCATTTGCGCCATTAGGACAAGAATTGCAACCTGTCTCAAAATCGTTGACTTTCCTGCCATGTTAGGACCTGTTATAATAAGTATCTGGTTTTCATTATTGTCCAGTTTTATTGTATTTGGAACAAAACGTTCCCCGGTTATCATCTTTTCCACAACAGGATGACGGCCTTCTTCAATAAATATCCGGCCGTCTACATTCATCTCAGGTCTGCAATAATTATTTTGATCTGCAATTTCAGCAAGATTAAGTATACAGTCCAGACCGGCTAAAAAACTTGCAACAACCTGAATACTTGAATTATTCTTTACAATCTCTTTTCTTATCTCATTAAATATTTCATATTCAAGTTTGGCCCGTCTTTCTTCAGCACCAAGCACCCTGGATTCAAAAGTTTTCAGTTCATCTGTAATATAGCGCTCCGCGTTCACCAGGGTCTGTTTCCGGACATAATTTTGAGGGACATTTTTCGAACGTGCTTTTGGAACTTCTATATAGTATCCAAATACCTTGTTATACCTTACTTTTAAAGTATTTATTCCTGTTGCTTGTCTTTCCTTAGCTTCGAGCTGTGCAAGATAATTTTTACCGCTGCGGCTGATTTTTACAAGCTCGTCAAGTTCTTCGTTATATCCGGTTTTGATTATCCCTCCTTCATTTATTACAGGAGGCGCATCTTCTCTAATTGATTTTTCAATTAATTCAGCCAGATCAATAAGATTATCTAGTTTTTCACTGCAAATAAAATATTTAGACTCAAGACCCGAAATAAATGTCCATATTTCCGGCAATTTTTTTAACGACCGTTTTAAAGCAACAAGATCTTTTGCATTGGAATGTCCCATGGAAATCTTGCTTCCGAGACGTTCCAGATCATAAACTGATTTCAGACATTCTATAATACTTCTTCGAATATGAAGGTTGTTTTTTGCTTCTTGCACAGCATCCAGCCTGGACTCTATCTCCTGCAAATTAACCAGCGGATATCGCAACCACCTTTTAAGGAGTCTACCGCCCATTGCCGTTACCGTATTGTCAATTATTCCAAGAAGCGTCCCCTGCCCTGAACCTGTCCTGATATTCTTTATTATTTCAAGATTTTGAAAGGTTATATCATCAAGCCACAAATAATTGCTTAATATATATGTTTCTATCCTTGAGATATGTTCTGTTTTTTGTTTCTGGGTTTTTCGTATATAATAGATAAGTGCGCCTGCGGCACTTATCCCTGCTTTTAGATTTTCACAACCGAACCCTTCAAGGGAGAGTGTATTAAATTTGTTAAGGAGTCTTTCACGACCCCTTTTATGCTCAAAAGCGATTTTTTCAAGAAAGGTAACCGCTTTTTCCGAAAAAGCATTTAAAATTGGAGAAAAAAACGGATCGTTTTCAGAAGATTCCGGCAAAAGAACTTCGCTTGGTGATAATCTTAAAGCCTCGTCCACAATTGACTGCAAATCTCTTGATTCGGTAACTCGAAAAGTGCCTGTTGATAAATCTAAACATGAAAGTCCTGCAACATCAGTATCATGAGCTACAGCGAGAATATAATTATTTGTTTTTTCATCTAAAAATTCATTCTCTATTATCATTCCAGGGGTGATCACCCGCACAACATCTCTTTTTACCAGGCCTTTTGCTATAGCCGGATCTTCAATTTGATCGCATATAGCCACCTTATTTCCATGATCGAGTAACCGTGCAATATAACCCTGCACGGCTTTATGCGGGACACCGCACATGGGAATCGGAAAGTCATCTTTTTTATTTCTTGATGTTAATGTGATTTCAAGCTGTCTTGACGCTATCTTTGCATCCTCAAAAAACATTTCATAAAAATCACCCATCCTGTAAAGGAGTATTGCATCAGCATACTCCTCCTTTATGGACAGATACTGTTTTATCATCGGGGTTATTTTAGGCGAACTCATTAATTATTCTTTTTCGTAACTCAGGTTCAAAGTTCCGGGGTTCAAGGTTCAAGGTTAAACAGATGAGTTTATGGCTGTTAAACTGATAAACTATGAGTTATCTGAGCTCATCATCACTATCAAGATACATCCAACCGTGAACTGTGAACCCTGGTCGCCTATGGCGCCGCCAAAGGCGGGTAAACCTCACAACCTGGATAGTTATTCTTTTTCTTTGTTCTCGCCGGCAGGTGTTTTTATCTCTGTACTTAATGTAACAGCCTGATCAGAAGGTTTAAGCGTTTCAAGCTCTTTTTCAAGCAAGGATATCTTCTCAAGGTGAGTATTTATTGTGGTATTTAACATTTTATTTGTCTTTTTTAGTTTAAAGCGGTCGAAAAATATAAAATATACTGCTAAAAAAAGACCTGCTAAAAAACATATAAAAAAAAGAAAAATATTAACTGCTTCCGGTAATGAATAATTTTTAAAATAAAGATTTAATCCGAGGCTTTGCCTGGCAAGAAAAAAATTCTGGTTCTGGTAAACCATAAGCGCTAATAATCCAAGAATAATTATCCATATGCCGATTTTGACTCTTTTCACATTCTTATTCCAAGTATTTTTCATCATTTTATTTCCAATCTATCAAAATAAACCTTAAGATTATTATAAGTGGTTTGCAAGTGTTCCGGGATAACACGAACATCAGCAAAAACAGTTAGTGCATTTGTATCGCCAAACCATCGTGGAACAATATGGAAATGAAGATGTTCCTCTACTCCGGCACCTGCTACTTTCCCTAGATTAAGCCCGACGTTAAAACCATCAGGGTTCATAGCTTTTTTGATAATATTTACAGATTTCTCAACAGTTATTAAAAGGCTTTGCGTTTCTTCACTGTTTAGTTGATCCAGTGCGGACAAATGCCTGACAGGGGCTACCAGGATATGACCGTTAATATACGGATATTTGTTCATCATAGCCATGGTAATTTCACCTTTAAAAAGTGTCAGATCGTCATTCTTTGAAAGAGCATCACAGAATATACAACCTTCCTCCTTATCACTCAGAATATACTCGATTCGCCATGGCGCCCATATGGTCTTCATAAATTTTCCTTAATCATACATCTTTCATTTGAAACTACTATTATTAACCTGAAAACTCAACCTTTTTTTCCTTTTAAAGCTACAATCTTCACATCTCCCCACATACCAATTTTATCGTCTGTTATAACAGCAATCCCTTTCACCCCCTCAATCGTTTTCCCGA
>JAUWOH010000480.1 GCA_030612225.1 Desulfobacteraceae bacterium | reverse complement strand
ACTCATGGATAGACCCTATAATGATAACTTTTACAGGATTCCGATCGGTCTTGGCGCCTGCCTGGCGATCATGTTCCTTTTTGTTTATGGTGTGATTTTTATATAAGGGTGAGCTAATTAGTGTCTGAACGAAAACCCCTGTTTCCCGGTTTGAATAGTCCAGCGTGAGCTATCTTCACAAAGTGAGCTGTATTCAAATTCGGCATAATAAGGGGTAGTAAAAAGAATCTTCGATAAAAAAGTACCTTTCGGTCAGATTTTAGAAACACTTCCCCTGTGCTTGTCTTATCTATTTTGTGTTTACGTCGACTTTCTATGCTGCTAAGCGATATTGGCTCTCTGCTCTCTTACACCGCATTAAGCGTTTTAGGGCCTTTTGCTGAATTCTTGCACCTAAAACCTGAATGTTGCGGGCTAATACCGCCAGCGCAACATAACGCTTAAATCCGATGATGCCGTGATCGGGGCACCGATCCAGAGCATGATTCTCCAATGCGTTAATCGCTGATTCGACGGCCGAATGTTTTCGTCTTGCTTCAATGAAGCTTTCTGAATGCTCTATTTCCTTTGCCTTTAATGAAAGTTTGCCCTTTCGAGGAAGAACAACATTATCCAACAATCGCTGAAGATCCTCCTGATTCTTGGGGCTATGAAAGCCCTTATCAAAACTGCAACCGTTAAGGGCAGAAAACTTTCGCTTTGTCTTGGTAACCATTGCAACCGCGACCTGATCATCAGTCTGATTTTCCATGACATGATGATGAAGAATAAACCCATACTGGTCTTCAAGAATACAAACCTTTAAACCCAATTCTTGAGGCACACCGGCTTTGCCTTTGCTGATCCATTCTGTGTGCGGCTCAAAAATCGAAAATGCCTTTTCGCTATGCGGTATGTTTTCATCTTTAACCACTCGTCGCCGTATTTGATCAATCTGCCGCTCAGCATGACTGATAAAATGTTCAATCAGCATGATGCGGGCTATATTGCCAATGGCCAACTCGTTTAACGTGGCAAGACTTATCCTGGCCTGTTTGATATACTGCTCGACTAAACCGATATACTCCTGGTGAGCTTTGATAATCTGTTGTTTCTTTGTGGCTTTTTTCTGCTTATTTTTTGAATTGGATCGTTTCAGTTTGCGAGATCGGTTAAACAATTTTTTAATTTTCCTGAGAATGTGTTGGCGCTGTCTCCATTCGGTTATGCCCAGTTGTTCACATTCCTGGCCTATCAACTCAATAACTTTCCGAATCGCATCCCAGAGCAGATTGATATCGGTCGGATAATGGACATCGGTTTCTACAACAAATGAATCACAACGTCCTCTTAGAGATTCTTGTTCCTTTCTGAAAAGATTATGACCGCCTGTCACAACAACCTTGTTGATTTCATCAAGAACTTCCGGTGTAAGTAGAGAAATATTATCTTTCAAAGTTTGGAGAGCATAAATCTTATCGAATTCGAAAATTGTATGGCCTAAAAACTCACGAACCGATTTATGGTTATTGGCAATATTATGCAGTTTGTCGTAGTCCCAATTGCAGTTTAACCGCAATGTGCCCAGCGCCAATATCTTCCACAAATCCATTCCGGGCCGGCCATTACCGCTATCAACATTTTCTGGTACAACTCTGTGTAAAATGCTAAAAACTTCATTGCGAATCCGGCGGTCGGAATAAATCGCCTGCAATCCTAACAAAACTTGAGGGATTTCATCGCGTGACTTTAGATCAATTTGAATGTTAGAAACGTCAACCTGTCCAATTTTTAATTGCTTTTCCATCACTTTTCGCATAGCATTTTCCTGATGAAGATTTCTCGGGTTTTACTCATTTTGTCCAATTTGCAACATTGGACAAAAACCATTATTTCTTTTAATTTCAATATAATAAATAACAGTTGTGGGTAATTGATGCAAGTAAAAAATGCATCAACCCGGAAAATCTTCACACTTGTAAAATGCTATAACTAACTGTTTATATTGGCCGTATTTACTTTTCGTTCAGGCACTAATTAGAAATTATAGGCTCACCCTTAAGACGTGTGCCGTGCCCGGCACACAACCAGCGGGTGAACTTGACGCCAAACTGCGGCGCAAGTTACCCTTGTTTCTCTGAATGGGGGTCGGGCCACAGCAACATATTGAGATAATATATAAAACGTT
>JAUWOH010000111.1 GCA_030612225.1 Desulfobacteraceae bacterium | reverse complement strand
TTACAATTAAAGTGATTATCCGGGCTCAGGTAGCTATCATTCTGTTTACCGCGGCTTATATTGCTGAAGTGGTCCGGGGCGGACTTCAGGGTATGAGCAAAGGGCAGTACGAGGCCGCAGAGTCTATTGGGTTGAATTATTACCAGACCATGCGACTGGTTATCCTGCCCCAGGCGTTGAAAATCGTAATCCCACCCACGGTCAGTCAGCTTATCTCCGCCTTCAAGGACACATCTCTGGTGGTGATTATTGGATTGTATGACCTGCTGAAGACGACACAGTCCACCCTTTCGAATCCTGAATGGATGGGATTTTCCTCAGAAGCTTATATTTTTATTGCTTTGATCTATTTTGTGTGTTGTTTTTTCATGTCAAATTACAGCCGCAAGCTGGAAAAAGAGCTGGCAACATAAGATAAGAGAAGGCGTTCACGGGTTCAAAGGTTCAGGGTTCAAGGTCCCACTTTCGTTCTTGGACTTAAATTAGAACGTGTATTTATAAGAAAAGCGCCATTTTTGACAGGCATAATTTAAAATCTGGAGCCAAATTGGCAATTACTTTGGAAAATTGCCATATTCAATCAGGAATGCCTTTGCCCTTAACCCTGAACGTTGAACCATGAACCTTTGAACGGTTACAGATAAGGTTTTGAAAAAATCTGGAGGCACTTACATGAACGAGGAATTATCAACAACTGCAGAACTCCAATCATTTGATGAAAAAATGATAGAAATCATCAAGATGCACAAATGGTTTGGCGATTTCCATGTGCTTCAGGGCATTGATTTAACAGTGGGTAAAGGGGAACGTATCGTTATGTGCGGCCCGTCAGGATCTGGAAAATCTACTTTGATTCGCTGTATAAATCGCATAGAGGAACATCAAAAGGGTCGTATATTAGTAGACGGGATTGAACTGACCAACAATATAAAGAATATAGAAAAAATACGTGCAGAAGTGGGCATGGTTTTTCAGCATTTCAATCTATTTCCCCACCTTAACATAGTTGACAACCTGACTCTGGGCCCCAGATGGGTAAGAAAGACACCAAAGGCCGAGGCGGAAGAAGAAGCCATGCATTATCTTGAGAAGGTGCATATTGCCGAACAGGCAAAGAAATATCCGGGCCAGCTTTCAGGCGGTCAGCAGCAGCGTGTAGCCATTGCCCGCAGTCTGTGCATGAATCCTAAAATCATGTTGTTTGACGAGCCCACCTCTGCTCTTGATCCCGAAATGATTTCTGAAGTGCTGGACGTCATGATTGAACTGGCGCATGAAGGTATGACCATGATTGTGGTTACTCACGAAATGGGATTTGCAAAGAGCGTTGCCCACAGGGTGCTGTTCATGGATTTTGGCAAAATCGTAGAAGGAAATACACCGAGCGAATTTTTTGATAATCCACAGCAAGATCGAACTAAACTCTTCCTGAGCCAGATACTTCATTAAAATGAGCCAATTTCAAAACGTTCCATTTCGAAGTCTGCGCTTATCTGCCTCCCGCCATCGGTGGAACGTCAGACTCAAATTTTAGCACTTTAGTGCAGCTTCAGCGCTATCCTCGAAATACTACATTTATTCCTGCCTGTCGTAGCGAAGCGTAGATCCAGCATATCGGGGCCCCGCAGGTCCGGCAGATCATACTGGGGTGGTTAATCCGCCTGAGGTGGATCGCCTTCCTTACTGAGCATGGAGCAATAAAAGACTTGATCTTTATTGAGCTACCGGCTAATAATTGAATTTTAGCTTCAATTTCGAATGTTTACCTGAAACCCTATTTTCAGCGATTATCTACAGGGGGAATCCATGGCTGAAAAATTCAACATAGTATTTAATGGAAAAACGGAACCGAATCAGGACATAGAGGATGTCAAACAGCGCCTTGCGGCGGTATTGAAACTGGATGCATCGGGAATTGCACGTCTGTTTGACGGTTCGGCGGTTACCATAAAGAAAAATGTGGACGCGGCAACCGCAGAAAAGTATAACCAGGCATTTAAAGGGGCAGGCGCCGTCTGTATCGTAGAACCTGTTGGTGTTGTCTCCCAGCCGCCGTCAGGCCCGAAGGCTGCGGTCGGTTCCCCGCCGCAAACACAGCCATTTCAGTCGGGCATAGCACCCCATGCACCCTTTCAAAAATCTTTCCATGGAGGCGAAATGATTATCACCAACATCGAAACCATACCAGGCCGAACCATCAGCGAACATTTCGGTCTTGTCTCAGGTAGCACTATCAGGGCAAAGCATGTTGGTCGTGATATTATGGCCAGTTTAAAAAACCTGGTGGGCGGTGAATTGAAGGGATATACACAACTGCTTCAAGAGTCGCGAAAGCAGGCGATGGACAGGATGATCGCTCAGGCCAAGCAACTGGGTGCCAACGCCATCGTAAACGTTCGCTTTTCCACTTCATCCGTCGCCCAGGGAGCGGCTGAGCTGTACGCATATGGAACAGCAGTAAAAATACAGTGATTCAACTTTGAAACCTTTTCAACCCGTGTAAAGGGGTACGTATATGGACCTTATTGTTTTTCTAATCCTTCTTGCACTTGGCTATACAGCTGGGACTATAGCGGAAAAAAGTCATTACCGGTCTATTGAACAACGGGAAAAGGATTTCTTAAGACTGCCGGCTATCACCATGAAGCAGATTCCCTACTCCGGCGACCAGATCCAATCCGCAACCATGGTCTATGGCAGCGTGGTAATTTCAGTAGATTATTTCAAACGCCTGCTGGCAAAATTGAGAAATATCTTCGGTGGAACCATAAAGTCATATGAATCGCTTGCCGATCGCGCGCGCAGGGAAGCGATCTTAAGAATGAAAGAGATGGCGGGAAATGCCACCATTATTGTAAACGTAAGGATCGAAACAGCCACCATTGGTAAAAACGCGCATCGCAAAGGTGTTGGCTGTATGGAAGTAATTGCGTATGGCACCGCTGTTGTCGTTAAGAAGTAGAGCCAATTTCAAAAAGTCCCCTTTTGTCCGATATCTGCGTCAGACTCAAATCTTAATCCTCGAAATACTCCATGTATTCCTGTGGTTAAAATTTTCGTCTTCCTTGATTTCGAACAAAATTGAACATTTTGAAAATGCCTCAAGTAGTAAACCATACAATTCAGGACTACCATGAAATACACTCCACGGCAGCCTGACATCAATGTCAACGTCACCCCAACATCACCACTGAAGGATTTTTTTGTTCTGTCAGGAGGACTTCTGGCCATTACCGTCGCGGTCTACTTCCTGCTTGGGTTCGCCGTCGACCTGATTATACCGCATATATCACCGGAAACCGAAAAGAAAATGACCGCTATATTCGGAAATCTGGCGAAAATGAAGACAGCCTTTCCGGAAAAACAGCGCAAACTGCAGGCCCTGCTGGATACCATTCAGCGTGATTGCACCAAACTCCCTTATGATTTTAAGATCCACATCAAGGAGGCTGACACTGTTAATGCGCTGGCTATGCCTGGGGGGCACATTATCGTTTTTACCGGTTTGCTGGACAAGGTGGCATCTGAAAACGAACTGGCCTATATTATAGGACACGAAATTGGCCACTATGCCAACCGTGATCATCTCAGGGGGCTGGGCCGTGCGCTTGTATTCATGACTATTTCCGCTGTTCTTTTCGGAACGGACAGCTCTATAGGCAACATGGTGGGGCATGGCCTGAACATTTCGGAAATGAGTTTTTCGAGGAGACAGGAGAAAAATGCGGATGAGTTCGGGCTTGCAATACTGAATTGTACCTATGGGCACGTGGGAGGGGCAACCGATTTTTTTTCCAGGATAAGCAAAGAGAAGGACCCGAGTATTTTCGGTCATTACTTTTCCTCTCATCCTGAAAACCAGGATCGCATCAACCATATCAACAGGCTTATCAAAGACCGGGGTTTGAAAAAAGAAAAGCTAAAAGCGCTGTTTTAAAAGATTTGATAATCTTTGCATCAATCATAATATATCTTGCAAACTGAAAAAGATATCGTCTTGAGAAAAAAGCTTTAAACCTCTCTTTTTAAACCGGCAAAGGTTTCGGTTATATGATGGTTGAAAAAAGTCCTGCCTTATACTAATGTAAGTCAAACATCTCCCGAATTTTAAAAACCTATAAAACGTGTTTGTTGAGGCCTGGTTTTTAAGTGGTTTTCGTTTTGCCGAAGGCATGCACCATTATTCCTGCCGACTCGGCAGAAATAATAGTCTGCCTGCCCCGTAGGTTCGGAAAATCCTACTGGGGTGTCTGTCTGTGTGGAGCTTGCCGGGTCGAAGCCTCGTGCGAAGCCTGGTCTGTGGCTAAAATTTTCGCCTTCCTTGATCTCGAACAGATAAGCGTAGACTTCGAAATTGAAAATTTTGAAACTAGCTCAAATAATAACTGATGAAAGTATATAAGTCATGAAACCTGTTGTAGCCATTGTCGGGCGGCCCAATGTGGGCAAGTCAACCTTTTTTAACCGTGTAACACGGACAAGAGACGCCATTGTGGATAACTTTCCTGGAGTTACACGGGATCGTCATTACAAGGATGCAAGCTGGGATGGTGTTGAATTTACACTTGTTGATACAGGAGGATTTACAGGAGGTGACGATTTTGACAGTGGAATTCGCTTTCAGATCCACCAGGCCATAGAAGATGCGGATGTAATTATTCTTATGCTGGACGGCAAGGGTGGAATTTCGCCATTTGATAAGGACATGGTATCAATTCTCAGGGGGCTTACAAAGCCTGTATTTTATGCGGTCAACAAGATAGACGGCATAGAAAAAGAGGTGAATCTATACGATTTTTACAGCCTGGGACTTGATAAAATATACCCCATTTCCGCAGAACACAGATACGGGATATATGATTTTCTTGACGACCTTATACTTGCATTTCCCAAATCAATACCTGATACATCCGAAGATGAAAAGGAGGATATAATTAAGCTGGCGGTTGTAGGCAGGCCGAACGTCGGGAAGTCATCACTGATAAACCGTATTTTAGGTGAAGACAGGCATCTGGTGAGCGAAGTTCCGGGTACAACACGTGATGCCATCGATTCTCTTTATACCGTTAACGGGAAATCGTATCTTCTTATAGATACAGCCGGAATCAGACGCAAGGGGAAGGTATCAAAAAAGATAGAAAAATTTTCTGTAATAAAAGCATTAAGAAGCCTTGACAGGTGTGATGTTGCACTTGTTGTCATGGATGCCTCTGAGGGGGTTACCGACCAGGACATAAATATTGCAGGCTATGCTTTTGAACGCGGATGTGGATGTGTTCTTCTGCTTAACAAGTGGGATATTGTTGAAAAAGACACACACACAGAAAAAAAACATTTTGAGGAGCTTAGAATGCAGGCAAAATTTTTAAGCTTTGCTCCGGCCCTGACTATTTCAGCACTGACCGGCCAGAGAGCTCAAAAAGTTTTCAAACTTGCCGGGGAAGTTTATAAACAGTATTCAACACGCACAGGAACAGGCCGGCTGAATAAAATTATTGAGAGGGCTGTTGAAAAAAACGAGCCTTCTCTTCACAGGGGAAACCGCATTAAATTTTATTATTCCACGCAAATTGCTTCAAAACCACCGACCTTTGTCAGTTTTGTAAATTATCCGAATGCCGTTCATTTTTCATATAAAAGATATCTGATTAACCAGATCCGTAAAGAAGCAGGGCTTGACAAAACACCCATCCGGATAATTTTCCGTAAAAGCCAAGGGCGGAAATGAAATGGACATATTTGAATACCAGGCCAAAGAAGCTGCCAAAGCATCAAGGCCCCTTGCAGAAAAAATGCGGCCTGAGCATCTGGATGAATTCACAGGGCAAAAACACGTTACGGGCGAAGGAACCCTGATTCGAAGCGCCATAGAGCAGGACAGGATCTTTTCCATGATTTTATGGGGGCCTCCGGGTTGCGGCAAAACAACACTTGCCAGGATTATTGCCGGGGAGACCAGTTCGGGTTTTACACAGTTTTCTGCGGTACTGTCCGGTGTAAAAGATATAAGATCTGTAATAGAAGATGCAAAAAACAGGCTAAAGCTTTATCGAAAAAGAACGTTACTTTTTGTAGATGAAATACACAGGTTTAACAAGGCTCAACAGGATGCTTTTCTTTATCACGTGGAAAGCGGACTTATAACGCTGATCGGTGCGACAACCGAAAATCCATCCTTTGAAGTTATTTCTCCCCTTTTATCCAGATGCCGCGTAATAACATTAAAAACTCTTTCATCTGATGAAATCGTCGAAATACTTGATAGAGCCCTTAAAGACACAAAAAAAGGTCTGGGAGAGCTGGACCTTATTTTAAATAAGGATGCTCTGTCGCATATTATTCGGATTTCAGATGGTGATGCGCGTATGGCACTTAGCAGCCTTGAGCTTGTGGCTTCTTTGATCGTATCTGAAAGTGGCGGTTTAAAAAAGGGAAAGAAAAAAAATATTACAATTAAAGATGTGGAAAAAGCTATCCAGAAAAAAGCCCTTTTGTATGACAAATCCGGTGAAGAGCATTTCAATATTATATCCGCTCTTCACAAAAGCCTGAGAGGAAGCGATCCTGATGCCGCTGTCTACTGGCTGGGTCGTATGCTGTCCGCCGGAGAGGATCCATTATATATCGCCCGCAGGATGGTAAGGTTTGCCTCTGAAGACGTGGGAAACGCAGACCCCGGCGCATTAAGAGTGACGATCGATGCCATGGAGGCTTTCAGATTCTTAGGCAGGCCTGAAGGAGAACTGGCACTTGCCCAGGCTGCTGTTTATCTTGCTACAGCACCTAAAAGTAATAGCATATATACTGCATATAATAATGTAAAAAAGGCTGTTAAAAATTCAGGTGCACTTCCCGTCCCGTTTCATATAAGAAATGCTCCCACCGGGTTAATGAAAGATTTAGGTTATGGAAAGGGTTATAAGTATGCCCATGATTATAAAGAGGCATATACGGCCCAGGAATACTTGCCTGAAAAACTGAAAGGGAGGCGTTTTTATTTTCCCTCCGACAGGGGATATGAAAAGACAATAAAAGTGAGGCTTGAAAAATGGCGAAGGCAAAGGAAAAAAAGCTAAAGATATAATGATTAATTACCGATATACAGTTAGTGTCCATCCATAAATGGCATCTTTTGACCCAGATCGGCGTTTTCGCTTTTTTGCAATCCTCGACATAGCCGCACTATGCCTGCGGTTGCAAAAACACTCAAGCCTTGCTCTGAATAAAAATCTACCATCTCTGGATAGACACTATTTAAAGAGTTTAATAGATTTGATGATTTCATAAAAAGTCGTCACTCCGGTGAAAACCGGAGTCCAGAAACTCTGTAACTAATTGAAAAAATGGATTCCGGCTTTCGCCGGAATGACGAAAAGGTGTATTTTCTGACTTTTTACGAATTTATCAGATTTAAAAGGTAATAATTTATGGATTTAATAAATAATACCAGTTCGGCAGAAAAATTATTTTCTGCTACTATACAAAATTCCGCTAATCTTGAAAGTCTGTCTAATAGCGCACTGTCAAACGGTATCGATTTATATATCCAGAAAGATTATAAGGGTGCAATCAGGGAATTTCAAAGATCAATAGGTCTGTCACCACATTCTTCATATTCGACGCAAGCTACTGAGTATATGGCGAATGCCTATTTGAAGTTAGATGATCCGGAAAATGCAATAAAAACTTACAAAAGGGCGATCAGTTTGAACACGATCAATGATGAGTTGCATATCAAGCTGGGAAATCTTTATTACACCCAGGAAAGATATCAGGAAGCCCAAAACGAATATGAAAAGGCCGTTGAATTAAACCCAACCACAAAAAGTCTATATTCACTGGGGCAGGCATATCTGGAAACGGGTCGTTATATGGATGCCCAGACCCAGTTTACTAAAGTTCACAGGCTGGATCCGGAAAGTCCAAACGGCAGGTATGGTATCGGTCTTGCCTACAGCAAGCAGGAACGTTATGAAGATGCTATTCGCATGTTTAAAGATGCAATAGGCAGGAAAAAAGATTTTTATGATGCATATGCTGAAATGGGATATGCATATGCCGACCTGGGCCGGATGGATGAAGCACAGGGAATTGTTGATTTTCTCGACAGCAAAGAATCCAACCTGGCGGATATCCTGAGTGGTTATATGTACAAGGTCGATCCTCCGAAATTTACTTTTGTACATGCAACAGGCACTTTTCTGCGCACCATGCCCAGAAATACACTTCTATCCACCCTGGATGATTATCTGGCAAATGCCAATGCGTCTAAAACCTTTACAATGATATTCCAGTTTGACAAGGAGATGGACAGGGGGTCTGTTGAAGACAAGTTCAACTGGACCATCAAACGGTCAACCGGAAGCGGGCCCGGAGAGGCATATAATTTTGGATTTTCTGTTCCTGACACGGAAGCTACCATTTCAATCTTTCCGGACTATGTTTATTATGATGCTAAAGCTTTTACGGCCACCGTTAAATTTACAATTAAACAAAACGAAAATGCCGACGGCACCATTGACCCCTCCCACATAGAATTTTCCTTCAAAGGCAAAGATAAATTCGGACTTACCATGGATTCCGATTTTGACCAGGTTACAGATTTTTCCGGGATCGCCTGATTTTTATTGACCTTCGCTTTATCATTTCTTTTTTATTTCCAACCCTGCATTTTCCAGGAGATTTAAAAACTAAATCTCTTGGTTTTTTGTTTCAAAGATCCGGGCTTTTCAGGAATAAATGAACGCTCTGTGAATGATGTTTCATTGCTTCTGTCGATTAAGACAATTGAGGACGAACGTGTTCCGTAGGTGTCGCTCGTAATAAACAGGGAAGACAGCATTCGTTCCAACTTGAGGCCAATACCCGTATCCGGAAGCCGGTCATCAGGGGCAAGAGTCCTGTCGGCAAGGAGGCTGAAAATATCTTCAGTGTTGATT
>JAUWOH010000232.1 GCA_030612225.1 Desulfobacteraceae bacterium | reverse complement strand
CTTATTTCATAATGAAGGGACATTATTCCGTCCAGAATGATTACACGGCAGGGCGTGATCGTCCTAAAACCGCCGTGTTCGCCGGTTTTGTGATCGTATAGCGGCAATTTTACTTCTTTGCCATTATATATAAGTTCCTTCATGGTTTTAATTAATAAGGGTATGTCGGTGGATTGTGGATTATACCCGCTTAATCTCCTGTCCTGTCTTGTTTTACGATCAAGCATGAAACCGTCAAGGGGTATATGCTCGGTTTTGACCCCGTTGTCGTTAAGAAATCCTGTGAGATTTTTACAAAAAGTGGTTTTACCTAATGCGGCAGCTCCTGAAACCGCAAAAACAAAATCGATTTCAGGTGAATACTCTTTTCTTTTTCTTATTTTTTTGGCAACATTTCTTTTTATGCACTCTTTAAGGATATGTCTGTTTATTTCCGAATTATTCGCCATAATAGTTTACCGATACTTAGCACATATATTCTTAAACACGATTGCGTATAATATTTTATTTTCACCGCAGAGCCGCAAAGTACGCAAAGAATCATAGTTTCATTGCTTTCCGCTGAGAGGGCGGAAAGCAATAAGGAATTCATCACTTCGGGAAATAATAATTTACTAAATAATATATAGTTGTAACAATATAAATGCTGATTAATTTTCCTTTGTCGTCCTCTCAACGGCAAAGGAAAAAATTTAAAACTTTGCGACCTCAGCGTCTTGAGCGAAGCGGGCGGTGAAAGAAATTAATATAAATACATTATCGAATTAACGAATTAGAGCACTGCCTTTCTGCTTTTCTCCTTAATTTATTTTAACCAGCCTTGCTTTACCGGGTGTAAGATTTATTTTCTTTCCCAGTATATTCAATGAAATCTTATTATTTCCTTTTCCAACCGCTGTGATTTTTACTTTCTTTTTTGTGAATTCAAAATCATACCACTTCTTTTTATAGCATATTCTAAAGGAAAGATTGCTCCAGTGTTCAGGCATGTGTGGATTTATTTTGAGGGTTTCGCAACTTGTATCTATACCTGCAAAATATTTCATAACAACGTCAAGTGTGCCCGCCATTACACCGCAATGTATTCCTTCAATCGTAGTGCCACCCTGGGTGTCAAATATATCGCTTTCCAATGCTTCCATAAACCATTCCCATGGTGTGTCTGAAGCATGAGTATAACTTGAAATCACTGCATGCACCACTTTACTTAGAGTAGAGCCGTGGCTTGTTCTCTTTTCGTAATAATCGTAATTAGCTTTTAAAAGTTCAACAGCATCATCTACGCGGTATCCCAACTGTCTTAAGATATGGGCTATTTCACCAGGTGAAAGTACATAAAACATCATGAGAGTATCTGCCTGTTTTGATACTTTATAAAAATCAGGGGAATCTCCTTCGGCTTTCAGGATTCGATCCAGTCTATGAATGTTACCATATTTTTTACGATAGCCGTTCCAGTCAAATTCTTTCAAATCCATATAACCTTCGAACTGGCTGATTATATTTTTATCTGATAAGACAACGTTCAATTTTTTTGTTATATTTTTCCACTTTTCTATCTCGCTTTTTTTAAAACCTGTCTTTTTTGCCAGCCTTTTAAAAGTTTTTTGTCCAAGCCCTTCTATAAGTTCAATGGCTTTTTCAAGGAGCCATGCTGTCATAATATTCGTATATGCGTTGTCCTTTATTCCATCTTCTTTAGAACCTGGAAGTTTTTCATGAAATTCATCAGGCCCCATTACTCCTGAAATGTGATATTTGTTCGAGCCTTTGTCATATTCTGCTATGCTTGCCCAGAAACGGGCAATTTCAAGCATAATTTCTGCGCCGTAATCTTTTAGGAAATTTTTATCGTTTGCTTCAAAGACGTATCGCCATACATTGTAAAATACGGCGATAGAGACATGCCTTTGCCTCCTGCTAAGGTCCGGCCCCCATGAATCGTTTTGAGGATTGTAATGAACTTCCTGCGTTTCCTCGGAGCCGTCATCTGCTGTCTGCCATGGAAACATGGCGCCTTTGTATCCGTTTTGCTTTGCATACTTCTTTGCTGCGTCAAGTCGTCTGTATCTGTACATTAAAAGTGCACGCGAGATTTCAGGGAAGTGAAGATTATAAAAAGGCAAAATGTAAAGTTCATCCCAAAAGACATGCCCCCTGTATGCTTCGCCATGCAGCCCTCTTGCAGTTATTCCTGCGTCAATATCTTTATTGTGTAAAGATGCGGCCACAAGCATGTGGTAGGTGTGCAGGCGGACAGCCTTTTGAGCAAACCTGTCACCGGTAATTTTGATGTCGGCTTTATCCCAGAGCTTCTTCCACGCCTTTTTATGCGGGTCGTATATATCTTTAAAGGATTTAATCTTTGATAAAATTTTCGTGGACGATTTTTTTGGATTTGAGATATTTTTATCAAGAGATGTGTATATGCTGATAAGTTTTTCAACAGTATATGTATTGTTTTCTTTTGCGTTTATTTTTATATCTTCTGCTATACATGCTTTTTCCTGCAAGACACTTTTATTAGCGGATATCTTATTTTTATTTTTGTACAGATTTGTCTTTGCACTCATAACAATCTGGTATTTCGAACGATTAGTTTGAACGTGCAGAAAAATAAGGTCCTTTGTCTTTGCCGAAGATACGCCTGAAAGATGTTTTGAATGCAGGTCGCGGTAACGGGCAACTCCGTCGTTTATTATATTTCCGTCAATGGAAGAGCGTATGCAAATTGTATCCGAATAGTTGACAGGTGTGATGTTATATTGCATGGCGCAAAGGTGTGGATTTGCCATGCTTGCAAGTCTTTTGCTTTTAATCTTTGTAATTCTGCCGAGCCCGTCCTTGCATACTATGGATCTTTCCATCACACCTTCTTTCATGTTGAGGGTGTGGGTATAGCTTATAATCTCCATTTTCAGCGGGCTGATAAACTTTCCGGCTCCTATTGCAAATTCAATTAACAGCCAGTTCGGGCAATTAACAAAGTCGTTGTTATATATATTTCTGCCTTGAATCTTTGTGGGAGGTTTGTTGTATATTCCGGCAATATATGTTCCAGGGTAATGAGTTTCGGAGGCTTTTTCTCCTTCAAAGCATCCCCTTGTGCCCAGATATCCGTTTCCAACCGTTGCAAGAGTCTCCCTTAGCTTTTCTTCTTCAGGATCAAAAGCGTTATAAGTAAAGTTCCAGCCGTCTTCCTTAATCCCTGACTCAAACCAGTTATTTATATCTTGGATGCTTATTTCGCCAAGGTCATGTACTACTATGTCTGCGCCGTTTAGTTTAAGTGCTTCACCTGTATCGTTTCTTGCTATTCCGAGTGTCAGGCCGAAATTTCCGTTTCTGCCCGCTTGGACTCCGGAAACCGCGTCTTCAACAACCATGCATTCTCCAGGCAACAGGCCGAGGTTTTCTGAAGATACAACAAAGATATCAGGATCGGGTTTTCCTTTAAGCCCTATCTTTTGTGATAGAATTCCGTCAACGCGTGTCTCAAAAAGGTTTTCTAATCCTGCAAGCTTTAGGATCAACTTGCAGTTTTTGCTGGAAGAGGCAACGCCAACTTTGATTCCCTTTTTCTTTAAGGCTTTAACAAATTTTATTGATGTCTCAAATACATCCGGGCCTTCCTTTTTCAGGACTTTTTGAAAATCCAAATTTTTTCTGTTTCCCATTCCGCAAACGGTATCCCTGTCAGGTGGATCGTTGTATTCACCAAATGGAAATTCAATGTCTCTTGATTCTAAAAAACATTTTACCCCCTCCATTCTCGGCATTCCGTCCACGTACTGCAGATAATCGTTTTCTGGATCAAAAGGGACAAAGGGTTTATTCTCCCTCTTGGCGATTTTTTTTAAAAAAACATTAAACATACTTTCCCAGGCAAGTGAATGCACGCGAGCTGTTCCGGTTATAACTCCGTCAAGATCGAAAATTGCACCTTTGAAATTAGTTGAAGGCATTTTTACTCCTTTTTGTCTATATATTATTTCGATAACAATCCCAGAATTGTGACAAGGACGTCGGGTTGTGTTACGATAAATGAATTCGGACAAATATCTTTTACTTTTGCGGAAAGTTCGCTGTTTTCCGTAACAAAGACCGCCCATGTATCAGACGCTTTTTCCATGGCAGCTTCTATCAGCGGAACATCGGAAGATGTATCTCCGCAAACAAGATGCGGCCCTTTTGTCATATTGAGTTTTAATGCATCATCAAGAAAATTTACTCCGTCCGCCTTATTGAAGTCTTTGGCTCCTGACAAAGAGTCTTCAATTGTAAGTATTATTTCAATATCAAGACCCGTATCTTCAATTTTAAAATTATTGTTGCCGGGATCTGTTTCCCGAACAATATGCCTGATTTTATCTAAGAATTCTTCTGATTCCTGTTCTGGAATGGACTTTCTGATATCCTGGCGGGCAATGGTTGTCTGTCCGAATTTGAACTGAAGGCCTGATCCTATCATGGAAAACTCTTCAAATGCAGGTTTTTTTACAAGATCGGAAAGCCTTTTGTTCAGACTGTCTAAGAACTGCTGCTTATTTTCTTCAATGGGATATGTCTTACGTTCTCCGTTAAGGTCAATATATTCCCTTCCCTTTGAAGCAGCATAAATAAAAGTTTTATCTGGATTGACGCTCACATCAACAAGCCCCGGACCTTTAAGTGGAGCAGAAGTGATAATTATGGGATTTGATGCTTTTGCTTTGGCAAAGCGAGTAAGAAAAACAGAATTATAAACAGCTTGAACAGAAGATATATATCTGCCGCAATAATTATTTATGGTTCCATCCCGGTCAGTGATGAAACAGTTAAACTTTAAACCCTGCAATTTATCTATGCCTTCGTTTACCTGCTCCATAAATCCTTCATGAATATTTTCAAGGTATTCGATAAACTGTTTTTCAGTATTTTCAAGAAAGAAGATATCTTTTCGAAATTCCGATATTTCATATAGAAGCCTCGCACTTATTTTCTTTGAGTCGTCTATATAAAGAATCTTTAATCCATCTTCAGAAGGGATGTCTTCAAGTGAAAAAAGAGCGTTTTCCAGCGATGTGATAGACTCATGCTCAATCGGCAGATCTTTAAACAGGTTTTCAACCGTTTTATATCGAACATCACGGGTCATAGCCATCAGGCTATAAAACTGTTTTAGTGTGCGAATTTCCTGCTTTTCAATAAGAGTTGGATTCATTTAAATTCCTTTAAATCTGATAAGTTCCATCAAGCCTGTCACTCATCTCTTCATATCTTTTTTCAAGCTCTTTCAATGCTGATTTTAATTCCTGTCTAGTTATTTTACCTGATTTATATTCTGTTTTTATAAACTCAAACTCGTTTTTGTACCATAGATCAGGATCAAAATTGTAAGTCACTTTACCATTTCCTTATTTATTAAATCCTTGGCAAGAGCCTTATTCACCTTTTTTTTTACGTTCCCTTTCTTCCATCACA
>JAUWOH010000090.1 GCA_030612225.1 Desulfobacteraceae bacterium | reverse complement strand
TTTGCGGCTTCTTCCCAGGAATTGGGACTGCTTCCAACCAGATCGATGATTTTGTATACACTCTCGCTCATTTTTTCCTCCTTTGTTATTTGTTGAAATTTGATGGCATCCGGAGTTTGTTCTAAGACTTTTTACGAAACCACCAAATTTAGATATAAATATCTACCGCTATCCCCCCCTCTAAGAGAGAAGGGATGTTTTATCAGATAAAACGCAAAAAGCCCCCAAAGGGATAAAATATCCTGAGAAGGCTAATATTGGTACTTTCAAACACACCTTTCGCATCATTTTCTCCAGAAGGTTGTTTATGAATTTATTATATTTATACCTTACAACAATAAAAACGATAAAGTCAAGACAGAAAAGACCAATAAAAACTATCAATGCGTGATTCGTGGCGGGATTTGTGATCGAAGGTCAAATAATATACAGAAAAAGAAACGTCCTGCAAAACAGTCTGTACGTTTCACAGGACAATTATGTAAGTAGACAGGCAAATTGTAAAAAGATTTTTTCAATTAGTCGGAACCTGGCCTCTTCTTAGGATGATCCCGCATAGATCTCAGTTCCCTGCGTATTTTCTGACGTCGTAATTGCCTGTATTCCTTGAGCTGCCGGAAACGTTCCAGTCCTAAAATGTTTCTTACTTCAAGTATAAGCCGAAAGTGCTCGGTAGAAAGGTTCTTTTTCGCTTGCTGCAATTTATCAAATTGCCTCATTGCTTCTTTTTGATTAATGTTTTTGCTATCAAAAAGATTATCGATTTCGAATTGTTCGCTCTCTACAATACTCTTGAGCTTAATGAGCTTACGCCGGCTGTCAACAAATTGTTTATCCAGCATTTTGATTTCTTCATC
Organism: Desulfobacteraceae bacterium; assembly: GCA_030612225.1. Taxonomy (GTDB): domain Bacteria; phylum Desulfobacterota; class Desulfobacteria; order Desulfobacterales; family JAUWMJ01; genus JAUWMJ01. The sequence goes on along the minus strand of JAUWOH010000090.1, from coordinate 9,103 downwards.
GCTAAGCTTAAGCTTTTCTGATGCCTGGGGGTTATGCCACCATTTTCCCGGAGGAAAATCCTTTGCCATCACCATTGCAGGTGAAATAATAAAAACTAACAGAAACAAGGTGCTAAAGATTTTATTTAACATAACTTAACTCCTTTCCTCCTCTGCCTGTGAGACAGGGAGTCTGTTCCAAGATCCGGAACAGCAAATTTGATAAATTCATCATCAAGGCTTAAGTACGATTCCCCGATGATATCCATATAAATCTTGGGCAGGACGTTTTCTGCAAGTGTGCTTATCTCTGTCATAAAATCATCGTCCTCCCAGGATATTTCAGCCATAATGCTGAAAGTGTCTTCGATGATAATAGTTTTCGGGATAGAAAACCAGATTGTAAAAATAATCAAAGCGGCTGCCGCAATTGCCCCGAAAGAAATCCGCCAGTCATGCGGCCACCTGTAAATTTTTGAAGGTTTATCGACAGGTAAAGATATTATTCTATGCGTCGCAGGGGCCAGTTGCCTCGCTGTTTGGCCCAGGTTGTTCAAGTCTTGCTCGATTTTTTTGATACCGGCACGACATCTGGGGCATAGTGACAAATGCTCACGTATGGAATCAGGCAGTTTGGCCTCATCGACTATTGCCCAGATAAGCTGATCTTCGTTCGGATGGTTTTCTTTATTAAAGCTCATGGCATTTCTTCCTTAAGTGACTGCAGGGTTGATGAGTTTTTACGGAATTTTCTTAGTGCACGGTATAGATGTGTTTTGATAGTACTTTCACTTTTTTTCAAAGCACTGGAGATTTCCCTGATGCTAAGAAGGTCTAAAAATCTTAATAAGAAGACCTCTCTTTCCATGCGCGACAGCTTATCAATTATCAGTCCGATCTGCTTCCATAAATCCTGTTTCATGAGTTCATCAATAGCTTCAGGTTGATCGCAAATTTGGGTATCTGATGGTTTAATATCATTGCCGGCATCAGACGGTTGAAAAAGCGACTGGAAACGTTTTTTTCGATTAAAGTCGCGAACCCGATTGATCGCAATAGAAAAAAGCCAGCTTTTAAACCGGTCGACTTTTTTGAGTCCGGACAGTTTCCTGAATGCCTGCATGAAAACCTCCTGTGTTATATCTTCCGCATCCAATTGTGTCTGTGTGCGGTAGAAGACCATTTTAAATATATCGTCTTGAAACAGATCCACAAGCTCGGCAAACGCGCTCCGGCTACCAGCTTTTGCCCTTTTTACCAGAGGCGACCACGGGGCATCGATACCATTGGCAGGAGCATTGAAATTTTCTTGAATCCTCGGAGACATGGGTGATTATATTAACCGCTATGTAGGTGCCTGTCTATAATTTCCGACTTATTTGGCTTTATCATTGTGTTTAAAGCGGTAAATACGCATATTGGCCTTTCCAGACGAAGGTGCTCTTTCGGCGTCACTTTGCTGTCTTTTAGGGCCACCTGTTTCGTTTTTTAAATGCGGCGTTGTTCCCTTTCAAGCCGCAGGGCTTCCTTTGGGGTCAGCTCCCCACTTTTGAGTCCTTGATGGATTCTTTTTTCCTGCTTAACCTGCCTGTTATCGACTCTGCCCGCCTGTGCCATATCCACAGATATAAATAAGGAGATCATCATTATGGTTAAAATTGCAAGTTCCTTCATTTTCCCTTTCCTTATTTAGATATTTTAAAACAATAAGACGTACGGTATGCTAAAATTGTTTACAACTGATGAAAATAAAAAAGAGGCTTTTTAAACCTTTTCTTCCTGACACCAAGGCACTAAGGGTTCGCGCCAATCCTGAATTTATTTTCGGAGTCTACACTTACCCGCGCGAATCCTAAGCAAATTATAATAGTTTTCCCTTTGTGACTTTGAGGTATAAATTTTTCTTAGTTGGATGTAATTTCTCAATAAATCTGGCTAACAGCCACTGGATTCCGGTTTTCGCTGAAATGACGATTGGGTGTAAGCGCCTGTCATTCCAGCGAAAACCGGAATCCAGTGGATAATCACAAAATATGATTTACCATGACTTATTGAGAGGTTACGATTGAATTCATCCAGGATGGTTTTACGAACTGACTTTTTTTTTCTTAGGAATAAATTCCTTAATAAAGTCTAAAGAATGAAGAATTGAAATTGCTTTTACGAAAAGGATAGCGAAGGTATAGATTGCCAGAGAAAATATTCCGTTCTCAGCACCGTTTAGCGTATTAACCAAAGATGAAGTTAAATAAATTAAAAGAATAACCTCTGTTAAAGCAAAAACTATTCCTAAAAAATACTGCCTGGTGAAAAAATAGCCGCCACCAGGAAATATTATAGAAATAATTATTGCCACAACATTTGTTTTAAACTTCAGTTTGCAGCTTTCGCAGACATAGTTACCTTTTGAAAGCTCATTGGTGCAGCGTGGGCAAAGGTGTATTCTTTTAGAAGCTTCGCCTTCTTTTGCTTCAAAATTTATGGTTTTAAGCAGTTGATTAATTTTACTTTTTTCTTTTCCTGCTATCCCGATAAATTTTTCTTTTTCACCCCATTTTGTGTACTCGACGACAAGGGATTTTCCACTCATGTACATCGCTTTGCAGTATGGATAGAGGATCTGAGTTATTGAATTTCTGTATGAATAAATCGGAGTTGTCGGTATATGGAAAATGCGCTGGTTTGTAAAAACAAATAAGGATCGCTTCAGGTAAATAAGAAGCCAGCCTATAAGGTATTTTTCGATAGTCGAGATTGGGGAATATCCTGTCGTTATAAGAAGCACCCTTTCGTTTTCCTTTATAAACGGTTTGATAAAGGGTATTTTGACAATCAGCTTTCGCTGCCGCTTCTCAATTTTTTCCTTATAAACATTTTTATGGTTGGAAAATAATATTTTCCGATTGACAGGAATCCCGAAAATACGCTGTCTTATAATACCAAATGTCGGAGGGCTATTTTGTTCTGCCATTAAAAATTGCTCCTTGTTTATCTTGTTGTTTTTCAAAGGTCTTATACCATAAAACAGGAGGCCCTATATAGTAAAACGATAAAAAAACATAGCAGGAAAAAGTGATTCAGTAAAGGTTTAAAAACAAGCAACCGTTCACGAGTCCAAGGTTCAGTGTCCAAGGTTTTCAAAAAACGGAGACGTTTAACCTGATTATAAGAGCCAGTTTCAAAACGTTTCAGCCCAAAGTCTGCGCTTATCTGTTCAATATCAAGGAAGGCGAAAATTTTAACCACCCCAGTACGATCTGCCAGACCAACGGGGCCGGCAGGAATACATGTAATATTTCGAGGATTAAAATTTGAGCCTGCCGTCCCGCCGTTGGCGGGAGACAGATAAGCCCAGACTTCGAAATGGTATGCTTTGAAATTGGCTCATTCTATTATCTTAGAAGGAGGATTGGTTACTTTTCGTTTAAAACAAGAAAACTTTGATAAAATAGTATGATGTTAATTGGAATAAACTTTGCGTGTTTCAACAAAATAGGGTAGTATATATTTCCGACAGAATTGCAGGATTTATAGGATTTAGGTGCTTAGCAAGTTCATATTGACATTTTGTTGTCAATCTAAGCCGGCTTGTTGTTTCTACATTGCAAAATGGGACGTGGTATAGTCTTAAAAGTTGCGTTGAAGGGTTAAACAAGCAGCAGTTTTTTTCTTGACACTCAATTATAAAGATATTATAATTTGTAACTTGTTGCTTTTATTGCTACCATGCGAAAAATTTTTCTATGTCCTATCGAAGTTTATATGCTGCTGCTATCTGTTCGGCTGAAAAATCATAACTGTTTGTAGCAACCAGGTACTTTGCTCCATCAACTTCATAACCGATAAGTCGCAATGGTTTTTTGATCTGGTTGATTTCGGCAGTTCCGAGCAATACGACAGAATCGAAAAAGACAATGCCGTCAAGTTCGATCATATTGGCTTTAACAAATGACCTTCAAACCTCATTTCCAAAGGCATGTTGCTTTGGGATTCAAGCGGCGGTATTTGAATCATCGCGTCAATAGCGGGTAAGAATAAATTACCAAATGATGGTACATACTTTTTCTTAAAAAGATCTACCACATGCAGTATATTTATACCCCTATCATAGATGATATAGTATAAAGCAATTAAACAAAAACATAACACCAATGAAAGGAAAGAATTATGGCAAAACAAGAAAAAGATTCAACTATTACAGACCAGGAAAAAATTTCAAGTAGTAAGGCTATGAAGGAATCCATTTCAGATACAGAAACAAGGGTTTTGCATCAGTTAATGTCTTCGCGAACTGTTGAATCTGTGGAATCTTGTATCAGTTATTCGAGATTTCTCAGAATGTCCGGGCTGTCTTCTGAAAATTATCCACTGTTTCTGAAAATGCTGGAAATAGAAAATCATTGGGTGCTGGACGCCTTGATTGGAGATCAAGATCCCTTTTTACTGCTGTCGACAATTCCACCCAATAATTACTTGGTTTCCAGATGTTTCCGGCTACTAACAAGGTGGCGAGCGGGTGGCATTTACCCGAAGACTCTGGCAATCGTGCTTGGTGTGCTCCAAAATTCGTATAGTTCTCCTCGTGATGGATATAAAATTTATCCGTTATCTATCTCAGACATCGACAACCTCGGAAAACACCTTGAACAAGAGAAGGGACAGAAAGATGCTAGCAATAGATGTATTCTGGATATTCTTGAGAAACTTGGAAACCTTGCAGGAATACAGACAGATGATAACATGGAACAGGTGGCGAGACAAGCCCTGAAGATTAGAACCGCCCTTTTCGACAACAGCAAAATGTTGGAAGACATAATCCCACAGGTTCTGATTGTGCGCGGAGATTACCGTGAGGACGAAGTGCCGCCGCGGTACCTTTTTGCCGACTAATACTGCTGCTTAACAGTACACAAGGAGGAAAAGATGACAGCTTTTGATTATACTGAAAATTGGACGGAAGAACAAATCCAAGAAATTGAAAACAGGCTATTACAGGGAATATTCCAGTGCAGAACCACTGAGGCGGTTGAAGCTGCAATTACCTATGGCGGCTTTTTGAGCACCATAGGAATAACGCCGGAAAATTGTCCCCTCTTTTTAAAGATTCTCGAGATTGAGAACCACTGGGTTATAGATGCGCTGATCGGGGAACGCGATCCATTTTTGCTGTTATCTGCGGTGCAACCCAACGATTACATCGTCCATCGGATTTTCGGAATGATGACAAAGTGGCACAAGGGGGGTATTTATGAAAAAAATCTTTCCGTCATTCTAGGAGTACTTCAATCCGTATACAGCTCGCCGAAAGAAGGGTACAGGATTTATCCCCTGACGATTGCCAATCTCAATGCAATGGGCAAGCATTTAGACAAGGATAAAGGGCAGGATGACCCGCTGAACAGAATAATATTGGAAATTCTCGATAAACTTTCCGAACTTGAAGGTGCCGACAATTCGGATATGGAGGAAGTCTCCATTCACGCCAGTAATATTAGAAATGCGTTTTTTGATGATCGGCTAAAAATGGATGGAGTTATCCCGCCGGTACTTCTGGTCACCTTCGATGAACGCAAGGAAACTGCGCCCAGAAAAGTTAAAAAGATTACGGTTGAATCAAGAAAACCGCAGACGGTTGCCAGCGGATCATTGGGGACTGCCGGTGCGCCGAGTGAGAAAAAAGAGCCGGTTGCAAGTGCGCCGAGCGAGAAAAAAGAGCCGGCTGGTCCGGGAAAAACTAAAGACCTTGACAAATAAAAAGAGGGAGACAGTCGAAAGATAGAATATCATCGATATAACTTCTTCCAATGAGAGAAATAAATAGCGTTCTCCAGAGGGATGCCTTAAAAAGGTACCCAAAGGAGGACGCTATGGAGGAATGGCCAAGTATTCTTCATGTTAAATGGGCAGGAAGAGTGCTGATTCCCAAGGAAGGGGCATCCAATATGCGCAAACACGGGATACTGGTTGCAATTGGACTTGATTGCAAGCCAAATTTAAAGACAATATGCGCCAACTTGCCCGAAGAAACAACCCGTTGTCAATGTAGCAAAAATGCATCAACAGCCTTGGCGGGAGCATTGCAGGTAAATACTCGAGACCTTCGAAAAGTGCCGTTTTGCAGAGGTCTAACACAGTCTTTATAGAAGAAGTAACTGATTGGTACAGGAGTTGTCCACATTAAAGTATATGATTTTGAAAAATCCGGGAAAATGACGAACTCCGGCAGTTCATCGCTAAAACTGGAGTTAAGTGAGCTGCAGCAAAAGATTTTGTTAAAAGCTTGTAAAATCTATCGGGCAAAAATGCCCAGTTATTTGAGTTCAATACAGACAGAAGTGCAGGTTGTCGACGAGTTGATTGAAAAACTCACATAAACACGGTTCGACAAGACCGTCGGGTTCGTTTCTTAAGTTGTAAGTTACCCAGTAGAAGCGCCGGGGGTTTTGAAATTCACTGCCGTTATATCACTAGGGACTTTCATTCAGGCGGATTACCGGTTGTTATGGGTAGTATAAGATTGTAGTGCACACAACGAAAGAGCAACCTGTGTCGCTTTCAATGAAGCCCGGTAATGCCCAACATCATCTAAATCGGCATCCACACCGAATAAACAACCCAACGGTTTCTGGCCTGCCAATAGCGTTTGAGCGCCCCATTAACATACGAAAGAACCTATAACCGATGCATCATTCGAGATCGGATGAATACGTGCTATAGACTGAGTATACTTTTTCATATTTGGTAGGTTTTTTATCTGTATACCATTTACGATCAGATAAACTGCTTGAGAATATTGCTCTTGTGCAGATAATTTTTTAACCCAGGTAGGGGTTATTTTTGAGGGAGTATTTAGATGACCGATCGCCGAGTTATGGTCATGGACAACAACAACGACCTCATCGAAATAATACGTAATGCATTGATGCCTTACGGGTATGAAGCGCAGTTGGTGGAAGCCGGCGAAAAGGGTATTCATATTGTTAAATCACTCAAGCCCGACGCGGTTTTTGTTGCTGCAGAACAGTCCGATAAATCCAGGCTGGCGCTTTGCAGCAAAGCCAAAAAAGTGGCCGGCAGTCAAATACCGGTTATCCTGATTTCTTCCAATATTCCCAAATCCGATCTTGATCTGCATGGTAAGCAAAGATATCATGCGGATGCCTATCTTAATAAAATGGATTTTTTAAATGGCGAATTCGTGGAGAAAGTATCCACGCTGATCGATTTAAAGTCCGTCGAGCAGGTAGACACAGTGACATTCTCCGATCCCTCCTTGCCGGATGCAGCAAAAAAGTGGTTCGCTGATCAGTCTGACAAACGATTGGACGTTACATCAGAAGCATTATCAGGTAATGAAACTTTTGAGAAACCCTTGGACGCACTTGATGATGAGCCCTTTTGGCTGGCCGAACTTTACAAAAAAATTATCAATGACGACACAAGCGACAAAGGCAACGACTCGTCGCAAGTCGAAAACGATGTGGATCGGTATCTATCTGAAGAATCATATACCGATGATGACCTGGAACAACGTATTAGCGAACAGGAAATAGAAATCGCCGGTCTGCAGGCTAAGATTGAAGAAGCGCAGCGCGAGGCACGAAGCTCCCCGTTTTCAAGAGACTATTTAAATCTTCGCGAAAGCTTGGCGCAAAAGGAAAGGCAGATTGTTCAGCTTACCGAAAAACTTGAGAAATACCGCAGCAAGACGTTAACCGGTGATGAACGGCTCAGAGATCTGGCAAAGCGTATGTTCAACCTAAAGGCTGAGCTGGAACAGACTCAAGCCCGAGAAAAAGAGCTGTCCCTTCGCCATGAGGCAATACATACCGAATTGGCCAAGCTGAACGCGACCTTTAATGAGTCGAGGATGCATTACGACGCAATAATCGATAAGATAAATAGGGAGCACGAAGTTTCTGTAAAAAAGCTGGCTGAAAAGCACAAGGAAACTGTCATTTCTTTAAAAAAGCAAGTGAAGCAGGAAAAAATCAATGCCAAAGCTTTTAGAGAAAGTGAATATCAGAAAAAGTTTGACAAAATACGGATCGAACATGATGCAATGATTGACTCCTTAAGGGAACAAACTGAAAAAGAAAAAGAAACAGCTAAAGTAATGGTTGGCTCTTTGGAAAAGCAGATTGAAAAAGAAACAGCTAAAGCAACGGCTGCCTCTTTGGAAAAACAAATTGAAAAAGAAACAGCTAAAGCAATGGTTGGCTCTTTGGAAAAGCAAATTGAAAAAGAAAAAACTAAGGCCGTGAATGCGACAGACATTAAGTGGCAGAAAAGAATCGAAAAGAAACAGCGCGAAGATGACGAAAGCATAGCGCAGTTGGAAAAAAATCACGAGAATAAGCTTGAAAGTCTCAAATCAGGAGTCGACGGGATACAGGACATCCTTGACACTGAAATAAACGCTCTAATGGTCGAACATAAGGCAACAGTTGACCTCTTAAAAGAAGAACACCATGCAACGGTTGCCTCTTTGGAAAAGCAAATTGAAAAAGAAAAAGAAACAGCTAAAGCCAAGTTCAAAGCCATACTCGACTCACATCAGGAGTTCCAAAAATTACAGAAAGGAAGTAATGACCTTATCCCCAAACTCAAAAAAGAGCATGCTGAAGAAGTCGCGCGATTCAATGCCGAACATAAAAAGAGCATAAAAAAGTATCAAGATGAATTAAAGACCCTCGATAAAAAATACAAGCAAGATCTGCATGACCTTGATAAGAAATATTCTTCAGAAATTGCCGGAATTAAAAAGGAAAAAAATACCGAGATTGATGACCTCAAAAAGAAAGCGGCCAGAGACGCTGAAAAGAGCGCTGAAATACTTGCAGAGGAGCAAAAAGCACACAAGGAGACGCGTATTCGGTTAGAATCGAAGTTAGTCGAAAAATTAGTCACCAATGCAAAGCAGGGTTCAATATAATGTTTTCTAACAAGCAGGGAAACACGTTTGATTTAGGAAATGATAAAATTATCATGACAAAACAGCTTAAAGAAATTGTGATTTCGAAAGACAGTGCAGTATTTTGGCTTGACTCAAATGGCCGCTGGCACAATATACATGGAGAGTTCGAGCACAGGAAAATAATAGATTTCTTTCATTCATCGATCA
>JAUWOH010000390.1 GCA_030612225.1 Desulfobacteraceae bacterium | reverse complement strand
AAGGCGCTGTTCCGACTGCTGCTATAAAAATATTTGCGAAAGTACCATTTAGGTTTATTTTAATAAGAATTACATACTGTTAAATTCACTCCAGAATGGCAGAAAGTAACTCTTTTTGGTATGAATACTATTAATAAACATGGAATATCGTTCTTTGACAATTTGTTTAATTCATTGAAATTAAAATATATTTCATCCATTTGATATTCCAGAAGCATATCCATTAAAACAAGGATTGAAACTGGTTGACTGGCCGTTCTACCTTGATTCAAAATCAAACCGCGACAGAGCGGATAAATTCCAGAATCATGGGCCAAACTTCAACCTTCGCATTTTGACTGGCAATAAGCCGTGGATGATTGTAGTCTTCCAGGTAACCATTTGCCTTTGAGCACAAAGCATACTTTTTTTGGGTGCTGCCCAGTGAATGAAACATGCGGTGACATCCATCGGACGGAGCAATCAAATCGTTTGCACCGGCAATAAAAAAAGCAGGGATATGAATATCTTTCATGGCCTTGTCATAATCAAAACCATCTTTTCCGACCCACTTCCCGGAGCGATTCCATCGGCACCACTGCTCTAAAAATCCGGAAACCTCATCTTCCGGTCCCAAACCGTATAAAGGCCCCGGCACTCTGCCAAGCATTCGAATAACCACAGGAACGGCCATTGTCATAAGTTTACCGATCCATGTTCCACCCGCCCCGGTTGTTTGAGACCCCATTGCTGTAATGGCTTGTATTTCATGCTGCAGGTGCGGATTTCTCGCCATATAAATCAGGGGTAAAAATCCTCCACCGCTGTGCGCGACCCATATGCATGCCTTACTCGCAGTTTCTGTCAGCACTTTTTCAATAACGGCCGGAACATCATGAAGTGCAAAATCTTCTGCATCAGGATATAACTCTCCGTACTCGCTGAGACCATGTCCGCTCCATTCATAAATCCAGCAGTCAAATCCAGCCGTGTTTAAGAATGCAGCCAGTTCCATGCAAATCAGTGCATTGGAAAATGTACCATGGGTCAATATAACTGGTGGGTATCCGTTCAATGGATTCGCATACCGGTATAAGGCAAGTCGACTATTTTTTTCACCCTGAATGAACACGGGCTTAGGTAGATTGTTCTTATAATTTTCAACCATGCAAAGCTTATCGCACATCACTTTGATCGTCATTATTGGTCGGTTTGTCCTGAACAAAAATCGAATACTATACCCAAATTACATATACTCCCTTTGTATTGCAAATATATTTGGTAGCCTTTCATGCCTTGAAATTTAAAATTGGAAAGTAGAAATTCGGGAGTGATGAAACGAGTTTACGAGTTAGATGTAATCAAACCGGCAGAAGCGTTATTAGATATGTTCTGGCACGACTTTAATAAATGGAAAAAAGTTGAAAAACTCTGTTAAAAATTAAAAACCAATCACGAAAACACAAAAAAAGAATTAGGGGAAAGGATGTTTCGTGCTTTCGTGATAAAATATAAAACCAGACATAATTCTACAGTACAAAAGCATGAAAGCCAAATTTCCAATTTCTATTTTCTAATTTCAGTGTTCTGTGAACGCTTATTATATGACTTTACTTATTTTCCCATTAATTCTGCGTTTAACATTATCTTTCAGTCGTTTTGATTTCAAATTAATAACTGTATAGCCATATTTTAGATTCTTTTCAACAAGATCCGGATAATTTTTAAGACTTGTTCTCATTTTTCGGCCGTTGGATGTAACCTTCCTGAGCATGTTAACCTCTTTACCGATTACTTTATTCTGTTTTTTCCTTACAGCATCAAGAAAGGCTTTCCTAGTATTTTTACACTGAGCATAACTTACAACTTTGCCTAAATATACCAGGGTGTGACCATCACTTCCGCCTGCAATTGCTTTATTAAGATTAAAACCTAACAGCGCGCATTTCAGGTTCCATTTTTTAAGATTGCCTGAATTGATTACTTCAACACCGTCAATCATTTTAAATAATTGGTCCAGTCGCTCTTCCGGAAAATAAGAGTTGTGAATTCCGGTAAAAACCGGGGAATAAGGGTGAGGGAAAACAGTAACCGTCTTAAATGCCCTGGCACGTTTTATTATTTCTTCCATTTCCAGAGAAGTTGAGCTCATAACAGTATCTCCAAGAAATGGTTCCACATCGTTTTTATAAAAGCGTTTCAAGCTTTTAACATCATAAAAGTAGACAAGGATATGGGTACCTTCTTTTGATGTTATTTCAATACCTGGAATACTCAGGATGTCTTTATAAGAATCGATTTCAACAGCCCCTTTGATTTCATTATGGTCTGTGATGGCGACTCCTATGCCAAGTTTTCCGGCCTGTTTAGCGATTTCTTCAATTGAGTTGTTTCCATCTGAATAATGCGTATGAAAATGAAGATCTACAACAGTATATTGCCTGATTAGCTCAGGAAGATTTGGTTTTTTAAACTGGATTCTATTCGTAGTGTCCATTTATAATTCCCCCGCAAAGGCTGAAGGCTCTCAAAGAATAAAAGATAACACCCTGAGCTCTTGCGCTGTAAGAGATAATATTAGTCAATAGTTGACATTGTCAAGTTGAGGCCTTGACGATGTCTTGTACTATCGGTAAAACAATCAAGAAACTTTAATATATCACATTTTTTCTTATTTCACTATTCGCATCACATTTTTTTTCTTTTTCAGCTTTTTCCATAATTCCTTTATTATGATTAAAGCGGCATCCTCTTCCATGAACCTGCCGCTTTCTGAAAGAAATCTGCAGGATTTCAGCAGATCTTTATTTTCCTCTTCCAATCTGAATGTATCTTTTATAATTATGCCAAGGGATAGTCTTAGATCGATTAACTTTTTTTCCGGCATGTTAGCGAGTCTGGTCTTTTCCTTAAAGGAAAGCTCGGAAAGGAGCATATTCACTGCCCCGTCAACTGTCCGGGGAAGGTTTGATGTGGATAAGCTGTGGCTGTTAAAAGTAGAAAATGGATCAGACATCGATAAATCGATAATGTCAAGATGTAAAACGGTTTCAAGGACATCTCTTGCAGCTTTGTAGATTTTTAGGTCATTGCTTTCTCTTGGGCCCGCAATGTTCAATACTTCAATTTTATGTGTTTCGATCCAGATTTTGATCTGTTCGGCAGCTTTAAAAACAATAGTTTTATTCAAGTCAATATGAAGACATGGCCGATCATTTTTTTCAGCAATTATCCTGGTTAATTCCGAGCCACCGGCGAGTTTGCCGTGTGATATAATAAGCGTGCCGTCAGAGCCTACAACATTTTTTTTGGTTCTTTTCGAGTAACTGCTGTCAGGCAATTCCTGCAACAGGTATTTGTCAGGCAAAGGTCCCTTTTCAGTTTTTCGCCCCTTAGGCAACCAGCCTCCATAAGGAATGCCCATGTTTATGGCTACATCAATCGCTGCCTGATCAGCTCCTGTTTGACCGCCTGAAATTATCTTTTTAATCATTAA
>JAUWOH010000023.1 GCA_030612225.1 Desulfobacteraceae bacterium | reverse complement strand
TCGTCCTTCAATGGGTCCGGCTGGATTTTTTCACCATTGGCCAAACAAGCGATCATATTGGCATCACCTTTCTCAAACTCACTTTTGCGCGGAATTTCTCCTGTGAGAAATACTCCTGGGCCTATTTCAATCATATCTGCTCCCAAACGAAAGTCAGCGCCGAGTGATTCAAGATAACTGCGGCTATGCTGTATCCCTATAAATCGAGTTTTGCCTTCTGAAGACCATATCCGTTCAACAAATATATCAGGATGGCCGTAGACACCAACCCTGCCTTTAATTTGAAGTACTGCAGGCAACCCGCCTGTGTGATCATAGTGGCCATGGCTTATCATTATCGCATCAATAGCACCAAGGTCTTTTTTAAGCGCTATGGCATTTTGCACAATTGCAAAGCCCTGGCCGGTATCAAACAGATAATTTCCTTTTGCGGTTTCCACATAGCATGCAAATCCATGTTCACCAATAACCCCAAAAGGTACACCCACCGTGTTTTCACAAAGAATGGTTAGCCTTGTTTTCATTTTATTTACACTCCTTAATAATAAATAAATGTTCTTTCATATGTTTTTAGCCTCATCACTGTAAAACAGCCTAACCCAGACAAGCCGGAATCAGAAATGAAAATATCATTGGCATTAACGTTTGAGCCATAGAAGGCAAGATACTATATTTTGGATACTCGATGCTGGATAAAATGAGGAGCATCCTCTTTCAATATCCAGTATCCAACAAAGCCAGTTGGAGCGAAGCGTAAATCCCGCTGTAAGCGGGATATCCAGCATCAGATACACAATGGCTTCATAAGGTGTAATAAAAATATTGTACCAAAAAACGCACAAAATTTACAAGTAAAAAACTAATACGATTTTACTTATGAGTAAATAGAGATTATGCAATTTTCGTGTTGAGGTCCGGTTTTGGTTGAATCTTCAGTACTAATGTGATTTGAAGGTAATGAAGCGAATCCTTCTTCGGACATGAATTGGCACTTTTTTCATTTTTCAAAGGTCTCAGCGTGTAAGCTGTCTCGGCTACTTTTTCCAAGGAGGCTATAATGTCAAAAAAAGAATCTCCACCTGTTGACAGGCGCTCTAAAAAGGATAGGAGAAAAAAATTTACTTTAAGTCGTTTTATTTACAAGGGAATAGACAAAAACCTGGAAAGAAGAAAGATAAACGATCGAAGGTCCCGGCCTGAAAAGGATGATTAGTGGATAGGAGGGAAATATTGGCGGATTTAAATAAACCTGTTGGCGTTATCATCGATTTTATCACCGGAAAAGAGATCCCGAATGTGGGACCTGAGGCTAACCGGCAAAGGGTGGAGCGGGTTCTGGTTGAACAAAAAGGGTATGCAAAAGAAGACATCGAAGTCGATGCACCCATTGAGGTCGAGATAGCTGAAAAAGTTTACCGGTCAAGCGTAGATCTGGTGGTGAGTTTCGATGACATGCGTTTGATGGCCGTTAAATGTGTTGCAGGCTCTCTGGGATCGAGAGAGAGAGAAATTATTGCTGCTTCCAGGCTTCTTGATAAATACCAGATTCCTTTTTCTGTAGCTTCGGATGGGAAAACCGCTATTGTGCTTGATACAGTAACCGGAAAAAAGCTTGGCGAGGGACTTAATGCTATTCCTTCAAAAGAGGAGATAAAAAAGAGTTCGGCTGCAACACGGCTTGAGCCTCTGCCTGAAAAACGTCTTGAAAAAGAAAAGCTTATTTTTCGCAGTTATGACAGTATGAATGTTAATGTAAAACGCAATATGTAAAAAGGAGCGTCCCTTCCAGGCTTCGCCTTTGGCTTCAGGCTACGCTTCCCAGCTACGCCTCGACAAGACGCCCTGGCAAGCGGGACTCGAGGAGCAGCCCTTAGGGCTTTGAAGACCGCTTCGCTTGAGGATCGCTACGCTTTAGGCCTTAAATCCGCCGCAGGCGAGTGCTCTTCAAGACCGAAGGCCGCTCTTTAAGCGGAGCGCTCCTCAAGCGAAGCGGTCATTATGGGGATTTTAAATGGATAAAAAATTTCGAATAGGAGCGCTTATATCAGGAGGCGGAACAAACCTGCAGGCTATAATCGATTCCTGTGAAGCAGGGAAAATAAAAGGTAAACTGGCATTTGTGGGTTCGGATAATCCGGATGCAAAGGGCCTTGAAAGGGCTCGCAGGCATAAAATTCCGACATTTGTTGTTGACTATACGTCAATTATAAAACGCTTTAAGAAAAAACCGGATAAAGCCCTGCTGCCTGATGATTATAACTTTGATGATTTGTTGTCCAGGCAAACTCTTTTATTAAAGAATACCGATTCCAAAAAAACAGAAACATTTATAATGACACGGGCTATTGCTGAAAAAGAGCTTTTGGACAAAATGAAACCATACCCTTTTGATCTTCTTATACTGGCAGGTTTTATGAGAAATTTAACCCCGTATTTTATCGACAGGGTGAACACGGATCCTGATCACCCCCGCATAATGAATATCCACCCCGCACTTCTTCCTGCATTTTCAGGAACAGATGGATATGGCGATACTTTTCAGTATGGATGCAAGGTCGGCGGCTGTACGGTTCATTTTATAGATTATGGCGAAGATACAGGGCCGATAATAGGCCAGAAAGCATTTCAGATCGAAAATAATGACACACTTGATACGATTAAGAAAAAAGGGTTGGCATTAGAATGGGAACTTTATCCGGAATGTATTAACCTGTTTGCCAAGAATCGGCTTAAGACAGTCAAGGTTTCATATATTCTGCAAAACGGTGAAGAAAGAGAAAGAAGAATAGTGAAAATATTAGGATCATGATTATAGGGCTTCAAGGGGTCAGGGATTCGAGTGAAATGCTTAAGGATTATGTAATATCGTTCACAGTTGAAAAAGACAAAAAGCATAAGAGAATTAAGGAATTCTCTTTTAAAGATTTAGAAGTTTGAAAAAATCATGCAGGTTATCAACAATTTATCAGGAAAACTGTGAACCGACAACTGTGAACGGTTACAAAGCATGAAGGCCGAATTTCCAATTTCTATTTTCCAATTTCAACGTTCTGTGAACGTTTACAATTTTATAAATACGTTCTTGCACCGACATATTTGGATTTATAATATTTGCCTGAAAGTGAATCTGTGCGGATTTTTTTGCCGCTGCCGGATGCGTGGATAAATTTATTATTTCCCGTATATATACCCACATGAGATATTTTTTTCCATCCTGAGGTTGCGAAAAAAACCAGATCTCCTTTTATTAACTGGCTGCGCAAAACAGGTTTTCCGACTTTCCACTGCTTTATTGAAGTTCGTGGGAGATTCAGACCGTTCAGTCGATAAACCGTCATTGTTAAACCACTGCAATCAAACCCTTTCTGGGCAGAAGACCCCCCCCATCTATACGAAACACCGATAAAATTTTCGGCTGTTTTTACAATTGATCTTCTTACGCTGTTTTCATCTCGCAGGTGCTGTGGACTGACGATATAAAATGTATCAATAATGCCACTGGTCTTAAGGCTTTCGGCTTTTTTACGGGCAGCATTTTTTGTAGGAAAGTTGCCGAAACGAACCTTATACAAACCCGATTTGTGAACAAAATGATACGCATTGAGTCCCTGACGTTGTAAGGTGCTGGTCAGCCTTAGTGCATTGGTCTGATTTGAAAACGCACCGACCTGAACGGTAAAATGCACAGGTGCAAGAAACCTGGTTGAAATATATGGTTTTGAAGCCGGAGTAACAGTTGTGGAGCCACCGCAAGCAACTAAAAACAATGAAAAAATAGCAGCAATATAGATTTTAGGACGAAATTGATATTTTGGTTCCATGAATTTGGTTCTTAGAGTTTGTGCAGGTAAGCATAGACTCCGAAAATAAATTAACATTTTTGCGCGAGCCCTAAAGTAATTTCACTATTAGTGGGAGAGCGACAAATGTACCAATAGAGCTGCCAAGGTTTGTAAATACCACAACCAGAAGGATCCGTGTAACCTTGTTTTTCCAAAATCCTCGTATAGAGAGTATGTCCTCCGGAAGGTTTTCTATATCTTTGACTTTTGGTTTCCGCGAAAAGGCCTCCACAAGTCCGGAGACCCATCCGGCAGCAATCATGGGGTTTAGAGAGGTTAATGGGGCAGCCAGGACGGAAGATAAAATGGTAAGAGGATGAGCAAAGGCTATGGCCGCCCCAAGACCAGCCAGTATACCGTTTGCCAACAGCCAGTATTTTATCATTTCTTTTCCGGTAGCAGCTCCTCCGTAAAAAAAACCAGCAACAAAAAGCATCAGGATGATTGCGGGGATAATCCATTTTAAAATGCCGAATACCTTTCCTTTTGGTGGCAGTTGTTCAAGGGCTTTAATATCGATATCAGCATTCCAAAAATTTTTAATTCCCGGCACATGACCTGCTCCAACAACAGCTACTATTTTAGTGCCCGGAGCTATTTTTATGTTATGAGCAAGATATCGGTCCCGTTCATCTATCAGGATATCTTTTACTACAGGAAGTGATTTGCCGACATCTGCCAGCAGCGTTTCAAGCACATCTTCTTGTTTTATTTTTTCAATGTCTTCTTCACTTATTTCATCGACTTCTCCGATCGATAAAATGAGTTGAAATAACAGTTTTAGCTTGCTCCATAACCCCATTTTACGCCATGTTCTTGAAAGGGTTATGCGGATATCCCGGTCTGCAAGATATATTTTGGCACCTATGGCTTCACCTGATTCAATAGCCTGTATCATTTCCTGACCAGGCTTAATATTCAGCTTTTTGGCAATTCTTTTTTGAAATGATGCAAGAAGAAGATTTGCAAGAAGCAGGAAAGATTTTTTTTCCCTGATTACTTTAACGATATCCGTATCCTGCCACATTTCCTTCTGACGTATGGCCTGATACCTGGATTCGCAAAGCTCCACACAAACAGTATCGGGTTTTTCCTCCTCAATGACATCTTTCACAAGCTGAGCACTTTCTTTTGAAACATGAGCAGTCCCCAAAAGAATAATTTCTTTGTTTTCAAGGTATAGACGGTGTATCATATTGCTGTTATTTATCATCGGTATAGTGTATAAGTTGCTGGTTACTGGTTACTGGTTACTGGTTACTCGTTGCTGGTTGCTGGTTACTGGTTTTTAACGAGTATCGAGTATCAAGTATCGAGCAACGAGCAACGATTTTTTACTGCGACAGACTAATATAACTATTACACCTGTCGTGTCAATGCAAGTTCAAAACTTGCAGCGAATAAAAAGTGGAGATTATTAATTAATGCAACATGAAACCGAGCTGACTACCGACAATTACCTGATAGAAAAAGAGCCATATTATGTACAGGCAGAAAATGAGGTCGCAATTTTTGAGGCTGCTTATGATGCCCGGCTTCCAATTATGTTAAAGGGGCCGACCGGTTGCGGTAAAACAAGATATGTTGAATATATGGCATATCGATTAAAACGGCCCCTTATAACCGTTGCCTGTCATGAAGACCTGTTTGCATCTGATCTTATTGGTCGTTACCTGCTGAAAAACGATGAAACAGTATGGGTCGATGGTCCGTTGACAAACGCTGTGCGTATTGGCGCCATATGCTATCTTGACGAAATTGTAGAAGCCCGCAAGGATACAACCGTTGTTATTCATCCTTTAACCGACAATCGTAGAACACTTAGCATAGATAAAAAAGGTGAGATAATACGCGCGCATAAGGGTTTTATGATGGTGATTTCATATAATCCAGGGTATCAATCTGTTTTAAAGGATTTAAAACAAAGCACTCGACAGCGTTTTGTCGCCCTTGAATTTGATTATCCGAAAGCCGAAAAGGAAGCTGTGATCGTTTCTCATGAAGGAGAAATCGAAATGGAAACAGCCACAAGACTTGTTGCCCTGGCAGGAAAAATAAGGAATATCAGGGAGCACGGTTTGACGGAAGGGGCAAGCACCCGCCTGTTGATATATGCAGCCCAGTTGATAAAAAGAGGTACGTCAATACACGAAGCATGTAAAACAGCTATATGCCTTCCTCTTACAGACGATGAAAGGCTGCAGGAAACGTTGAACGATCTTATTGAAGATATATTTTGATGGCGTCGTAGAAAGTTGAATTTACCACAGAGGCCGCTGAGATCACAGAGATAACTAATTAATAAAATATAATATTCTCTGTGTCCTCCGTGATCTCAGTGGTGAAAAATGCCTTTTTACGAGACCGCCTGTTTTTCTATGGGAAAAGAAAACCCTTTAAAATTGCTTGCTGTGGCCGACCCTGATCTGGCGGATATGGTTTCAGCGGGCCTGAAAAATAAAAAGCGACCCGTTTCTTCTGAAAACATAAAGATGCTGGTTGATGAAACGCTGTGGGGCATGTCTTCGGAAATTTCTTTTGGTCAAGCCATTGCCGAAGGATACATCAAGCTTATTGAAAATATAGACCACAATAAGCTGCTACAATATCGTGACCTGACCCGGAAAGCCGGAAGGGTCGGCCCGACCTTTGGCCGCCTTGTTGCCGAATATCTGGTGCCTGTGCTGAAGCATGGCAACGGCAGGATTCTTAAAATGTTTCTTGATGCCGTTGATATTATGAAAAAAAAGGGGACCTATACTTTAAAAGGCCCCTTAAAATCCCTGACTCTTCTAATAACCGCAGGTGATAAACAATCGACCACAGAGTATCTTAAACTTCTTAGCACCACCTTTTCCAAAGATTTGACCTACAGCCAGTGTCAGCATTTTTCTTATGTACTGCCAAAAATCGTGCTTTCCTTTTCTTCATCAAAGCGTCCGTGGCAAATAAAAGAGCTGAGCAAGCTTATACGTGAAGATTTTCGTCTGGCCGATCCTTTTCTTGATGGCATGGAAAAAGGGCTGTATCTTCTTTCAAAAGAAGCTTTAGGCAAATTTGTATCTTTAGGCCTTGAAAAAGTACGGCAAAACATGAAGCTTGGCATAAAATTTTTATCTCTTACATCAAAACTGGGTACTGATACATACGAGGGTATGCAGACAACTGTCCCCATTACACAGGTCTCACAACAGATAAACCATTATCTTCGTGCAAGAACCGGATTTATGATTCCCATACGGCCTCTGTCCATGCTGCCGAAAGCTTACGGCATTGAAGGCATAAGCAAATCGGGCGCCTGCTGTGACGGAAAATTTATTTATCTGCCCGATGAAATAAGCACCTTTAAAAAAAAAGAAGAAAACATAAAACTGTATAAATGTCTTGCCCGGTTTGAATCCGGACACTTTGAGTTTAACACATTCGATTTTGATTTAGAAAAAGTAATCGAAAAATTCTCCAGAATCATCCCCGACGTGGAAAGCGAACGCTCACAGGGAAAAATATCCGACCTGCAGCGGTTTTTTCTGCTTTTCCCGAAAAAAGAGCTTGCATCCGACCTGTTTACAATTTTTGAACATGGTCGCATTAGAACATTGCTGGCCAGGAGATATCCTGGCCTTGTTAGAAACTTTCTGCCAATGCTTCAAGAGGAAGCTATGCGCATCTTCAAAGAAGAACGATGTGTTAAGC
The DNA here is from genome assembly GCA_030612225.1 of Desulfobacteraceae bacterium. Taxonomy (GTDB): domain Bacteria; phylum Desulfobacterota; class Desulfobacteria; order Desulfobacterales; family JAUWMJ01; genus JAUWMJ01. The sequence continues at coordinate 8,579 of JAUWOH010000023.1, read as the reverse complement.
TTGTTTATCTTCTGTATTTAAGGATTGCCCTTGGCTGTTTTACAGATAGAAATTTACGCGCAGATGAAGAGTATTTAAAAAAGGCTGTCGGCCGATTTGAAAAAAAGATCAGGAAGAATAATACGGTTGAAGCATGTGCTCATCTGGTAATTTGCACCTACACTGAAATAGAGGCCATTTTAAAAAAGAGTCCGGATAATGATGAGATAACGGAACCTTACCTGCCCATAAAATTTCCATTTGGGCGTCAACTTCGGCCTGATCTTTTTTATCTGGCAAACAGTAATTTTGAAATGGCTCAAACTGTTAAGATGAAGCTTGAAGCAAAGGGATTTAAAGTTTATAAATCGGAAATAAGAAAGCGCCTTGAAGCAAATAATGGAGTTTTATCCCCTGAAGACATAGAAGATATGATTGGGGCCGACGAATTTCGAGGAATAGAAATTCAGGAAATCATCGGTCCTTCAAAACCTCAAACCATTAATATCGCCATAGCTGATGCCGGTACACACAAGACCTTCTGGTACAAAGAATGGGACTGTAACATTTGCGATTATCTTAATGAACATGTAAGGATCGTTGAAAAATCATTAAATGGATACCATGGCGGTTATTATCACGATGTCCTTGAGCAGCACCATGCTCTGGTAAAAAAGATTAAATATGCATTTGAACTTTTAAAACCGGAAGGTCTCAAAATATTAAGGCAATGGGTAGAAGGAGATGAATTCGATTACAGAGCCCTTTTAGATTATGTCATGGACAAAAGGGCGGGGATAACGCCTTCCGACCGGCTGTATATAAAACGGATTAAAGAACAAAGAGATGTTGCTGTTTTGCTTCTTGTAGATCTTTCCAGGTCTACATCAAACACTGTTTACGGCTCCCATGCATCTGTCCTTGATGTTGAAAAAGAAGCGATTGTACTCTTTTGCGAGGCGCTTGAAGTCGTAGGAGATGCCTTTGCCATTGCAGGGTTCTCGGGAACCGGCCGCCTGGGAGTCGATTATTTTAAAATAAAAGATTTCGACGAAGACATGGGAACTTCTGTCCGCCAGCGGATAAGTGCCATGGCTCCGCAACGAAGCACACGGATGGGAGCGGCAATCCGCCATGCTGCCGGTAAATTTGACTTTGTATCTTCCAAAGTCCGCCTGATGATAATTTTAAGCGACGGTTTCCCCAACGATGTTGACTACAAGCAGGATTATGCTATCAAGGATACACGTAAGGCCATATCCGAAGTGCACTCAAAGAATATTTACGTTCACTCAATAACGGTTAACCTTGCCCAATACTCAAAGCTGGACGATTTGTATGGAGACGTAAATCATAATGTTATTTCAGATGTTCGCGAACTCCCGGACAAGCTTTTGCGAATATACAGCGGGTTGACCCGATAGGCGGCTTTAGTCACTGTTAGTTCACTTTAAACCTGATGTAACCTACAGCCAGCCGTCAAGTTAAGAAATTGAATGATAAAATCATTCGGATTTAGCTTGTTTTTTAATTGACAATTCGCAATTAACTATTCACAATTTACAATTTGATTTTAACAAATACATTTTTATAGACAGATAATTGTCAATTGTGAATTGAAAATTGATAATTGTGAACGATAATAGCCCATTTTCTCTTAACCTGACAGCTATGCCTTCGAGGGGTAAATCAATGTCACGTCCTTCGGACGTGGATTCTTGGCTATTATGCTTATATATAACGATATATTCTCGTGGGAAGGATTTGGCGGTAAGCTACGCCTTGGAAGTGGAAAGTGCCGACTGCGGATCTTTGATCTTAAAAAGGGCAAAGGGAAAGGACTTGACTATATAAGGCCCATCATAGCTGTTGTTTCGGATATTTCGGAAAGCAATATTAGCATCAAAAGCTGCTCCGGTCATATTGCAACAAAAGTCACAAGAGAATTTAATATTGATCCGAGTCGTATGTTGTATGTGGAATATTATCCTGCAGTAATGTATGGTGAAAAAGACGAAAAACTGATACCGGAAAGATACGATGCAATAGAATTTGCATGGCATGAAGATAAGGCGATTAAACCAAAATGGAGAACTTTAAAGCCGCCGCTGGTCGATTTGATTATAAAACTGATGGAAGACTAAATAATTTGTAATATTTTATTGTTTTGAAAAGCCGCATTCAGGCAATCCGGTTTTAAGACGTGTCGAACTCAGGCATAAGTAAGTGTAAAGAAAGAACAGGTGCAATCCTTTTATAAAGAACTTGCTAAACGAACATATTCTTTGCTTTGCATATAAAATGTGCTTGTTTGTTGTTCTTTTTTAACGCTTACTAATACCTTCAAACAGCGACCCGCCTTAAAACCGGATCACCTAAATGCTCATCTGGGCCTTTTTTTAATAGGCTCTTAATTAATAGGATAATTTTTATCATGCTGATACTAGGATTACAGGGAAGTCCCCGGAAAAATGGTAACACGGATTATCTTTTAAAAGCATTCATGAACGAGGCTGAGAATTCAGGGGTTAAAACCCATATCATAGAGGTTGCTAAAAAGAATATTATTCCATGCAGAGGATGCGGTTTTTGTGAAAAAAACGGGAAGTGTGTCATTGACGGTGATGATATGGCCGGGGAAATCTATTCTCTACTTAGACAGGCCGATGTTATTGTAACTGCGACACCAATTTTTTTCTACTCTGTTACAGCTCAGTTAAAGGCTCTGATTGACAGAAGCCAGACACTGTGGTCAAGGAAATACAAACTAAACTTGATCGATCCGGGCAGAGAAACGAAACAGGGATTCCTTCTTTCTCAAGGTGCGACAAAGGGAAAAAACCTCTTTGATGGTCTTTTCTTGACTGTGAAATATTTTTTCGATGCAATCGGGGCCGCCTTTCACGGTAGCCTGACTTACCGCAGGATTGAAAACAAAGGAGATATGGAAAAGCACCCAACAGTTCTTGATGATATAAAAGAAGCTGCAGACAGCCTTTTGAAACCGTTTCTTGGCAGAAAGAAAATTCTTTTTGCATGCATCGGGAATACATGTCGAAGTCAGATGGCCTCAGCCTTTGCCCAATACTTTGCCGGCGACAAGATAGAAGCTTTAAGCGGCGGCAGCAGGCCGGGGTTTGAAATTAATCCAGTCATGGTTGAAGCAATGGGGGAAAAAGGGATAGATATGGCATTTAGGAAAACCCAATCTTTAGAATCCGCAATTTTCGATGTAAAACCGGACATTATTATTACTATGGGATGCGGTGAAGAATGTCCTTATGTCCCGGGAGCAACTGTAAAGGATTGGGATCTGCCGGACCCCTTCGGAAAATCGATAGGTTTCATGCGAACTGTCCGTGATGAGATAGAAAAGAGAATTAAAGAACTTGTAGAAAGTATTCCCGATTGAAAACAAATAGTTAGCTAATTGTGGGGGCGGAGAGTTTTTCCCAAAAGCCTTTTTGGTGAACCGTTAGCGCTTTACTGATCGTCAGCGGTCTGCCTGGAGGATAGAGCGGAGATTGAAAAACTCTCCAACCTCTGAGCGAATTAAAACACTATTCCGGTATATCCTACAAAACTGTCGCCAGGACTTTTATCATAACTGGTGGCGTAGGCTATCTCTTCCGCACGCTCTGCCCCAAGCTCTTTTGCAGCAGCTATCGCTGTTGCGGATGCACCTGCACAACAGGCATTCTGTTTTGACAAAGCTTCGGTTATCACCCTTTCCGGTTCCATGGCTGTCATCGTATCAATAACCTGGCGATCATTTTCATTTCGTACCCAGTCAAGTGCTGCCTGCCCCGTTCCTTTGGGTATAAATCCATAGTTGGGTCCATAGTGGGTTAGGTCGGTAGAGCCGAGAATATTGATTCTCAGGCCAAGCTTGCTCCCGATCTCGACAACAGCCTTTCCGATTTTAAGAGAGTCTTTTGCCGGGGGAACACCAATGGGAACGATTTTAACATCATCAAAGAAGTATTTTACAAAAGGAAGCTGTAGTTCAATGGTATTATCCTGAGTAAAGTTATCAGGCGTTTCAATGTTAAAGGAAAACCTGTCTGTCAGTTCTTCTGCAAGGGCTTTTTCTATTTGGATTTCACCAAAGGGTGTTTCCCAGGCGCCTTCTTTCATAATATAGCATGGTGAGTTGGAATGAAGATGCATTCCAAAAATCACAAAAACATCTGGCGGGCTGTTTTTTTTGAGGGAATGTATAACATTACATGCAATACTTCCTGAAAAATACCAGCCGGCATGGGGCACGATTCCACCAACCGGGTTTTCAATTGACGAAGCTTTTATCTTTTCTGAAAGAAAACTGTTTATCTCCCTTTCACACTCCCGGGCATTATCAGGATACCAGCTTCCGGCAAAGTTAGCTTTTCTAATAATCATCTTTGTCACCCCCTTTACTTTGATTAATATTATAACCTGATTAGAATACAAGATAAAGAAAAAAGTTAAGGAGGCTTCGTCTGGAACAATAATCAGAAATTTACAAACTTAAAAAGCAACTTGAGGTATAGGGTGATTAGATTTAAAATGGCTGACCGTTTGAGCGTATTAGTGAGCGTTAAGAAAGAACGACAATTTAAATAACATTTTCGATAGGCCGAACAATGCCGACGCAAGCTTGTTTTATATGAAAGGATTGATCTAAGTTCTTTCTTTACGCTCATTTATGCGCGAGTTTCAGACACTTTTAAATATAATTGCCCTATGCCTCAAGTTAACCTCATAATGAGTTTGTAAATTTCTGATAATTAAAATTACTGATATTCTTTTCTGAGCATAAATACCATAATGATAACCTGTAGAGAAGATAGAATTATAAAGTAGCCCATCCATGTTGGAACTCCGAAAAGGATTGGTTCGATTTTGCCCCATGACCAGAAATCGATTCCCAAGATAAATATCGCTGTAAAAAGATAGACATATCGATTGGTTAACCAGGAAGGTGTTTTAAATGCCAGATCTTTTTCTTTCCACAGCATTATAAAATGAGTGAGTAAATAAACAGAAAACGTCAATAATGCTATCCAAACTACAGGTAAGAAGACACCCCCTGGAATCCATTTGAAATAAAAGCATACCAACATCGCTTCACCGGTAAGAATTGAAAGAATTGCGGCAACTGAAAAAACTTTTTTAAGATAAAGCCCGAAAATTACCGTTGGAAAAAGAACTGCAAGACCGGTAAATGTCTGAGTTGCTATTTGAAGAATCGTTGCAGGAGGCTTATAGGCCAGTGCCAGACCTGCAAGGCTTAGAAAAACAACAAAGATACGGCCGGTAATGCTGGTGTCACCGCCGGTTTTTCGGAAGATTACAACAATATCCCGCGTAAAAATAGAGCTTAATGTCAGAAGCTGGGAATCCATGGTTGACATAAGTGCGGCAAGTCCTGCTGCGATGACAAGTGCAGCCATGAAATCTCCTGAAATTGATGTTAAAACCATGGGAAGAATACGATCAGCCTGCCTGCCCACAAGGTCGGGGAAAGAGAGTTTGCCCAGCACTCCAACGGAAATGGGCATTAGAAAAACGATAGTACATACCAGTGGATAAAAAAGCATGGTACGCGAGATTACGCGTTCGCTTTTTGCGGCAAAAAAGCGCTGGAAAAGCTGCGGAAACATTGGATCGCATAGAAACCAGAGCATCATAAAACTAAACCAGATGCCAGGGGTGTATTTGCCCTGGCCGCCGGGTCTGGAAAAGAGCTCGGGGTATGATGCCAAAACTTTCTGATTTGCTTCAATAAAACCTCCATGGTGCTGGGCAACCATAATAAGTGACACAAAAAGCAGGATAAACATTACTGCTCCTTGAAACAGGTCTGTCCAGGCAACCGCCCTGAGACCGCCGCGCAGGGTGTATAACAGGATTATGACGGTTACAAGAATACAGCCATATACATAGGGAAGACCAACAAGTTCTTCCAGGGCGTAACCTGCGGCCATTGGTTGTAGGGCGAGATACGGAATCGTGAATATGATCATAACCATCGCAAACAAAAATGATAAAAGCGGGCTGTTGTATATTTTTTTTACCAGTTCAGGTGGAGTAACAATATGTTGTTTACGTCCTGCCTGCCAGATTTTTCGTCCCAGAATCCAGAACGTCAGGGCCATAAAGCCTGTCCCGAAACCCATGATGGGAAAGAAAGCATATCCGTCCCGATAACCTGCGCCGGATGTTCCAAAAACAGTAAAAGCGGAAAAGTTTGTGGCAACCATTGTTCCGAGCAGGATGAAGGTTCCGAGCTTTCTGTCGGCCAGGAAATATGTCTCAGGCGAAGATACCCATCGTGTTCTGGCAACAAACCCTATTATAAGAACAATCAGGAAATAAGCGATTAAGACCGATACTTTAATTAACATCATTAATCTCCTTGAACAAAAAATAAAAAAAGCCATCCCGACACGAGGTTGGGATGGCTTTTAAAATATAAGCCTGACATAACCTTACGGGGCAGTTTCAAAACATCCCCTTTTGTCCGATATCTGCGTCCCCGATGAGCGGGATCTACGCTACGCTTCGACAGGCTCAAATTTTAATTCTCGAAATACTCCATGTATTCCTGCCTGCCCCGTAGGTCTGGCAGATCGTACTGGGGTGATTAAAATTTTCGCCTTCCTTGATCTCGAACAAAATTGAACATTTTGAAACTACCTCTTAGAAATATAATTCAATTTTGATCGTTTGATATATGTTTTATTTTATGTTGTCAATAATGAATTCAGGTATTTATTCAGGCGGGTGATGCGACAACCAGGATGATGCAATCCTCCCGGGCATTATTCAAAAGCGAATGCCTGGCGCCGACAGGTATCCAGGTGGCATCGCCGACAACAACCTGCCTTTTTTCATCGTCCACCTGCATTTCGCCTGATCCGCTCAGGATGAAATATATCTCTTCCATAGGATCAATATGTTCCTCGATTTTTCTACCTGGTGCAAGTGTCGCAGTGGCCAGGAAGCCGATTTCTTTCAAAGTTCTCATGTCTAAAATCATCTGAGCAATAGCACCGCCGTGGGCAATATATGAGGTATCCATCACTTCTTTATCTTTTATATTTCGAACAATCATTTATTATTCCTTGTACGGGTTACGGGTTGCGGGTTGCAATGTTTCCGAAAGCCTTTATTTCATCAGGAAGATCCTCAACTTGAATAGTGGTATCTACTCCAAAGGCAAAAGATCTTTCAATGACATTTTCTAACTGGATCACATTGCCCGGCCAATTATATTTTAATAAATAATCCATAGCCTCTAAAGATACATTCAAAATTTTATTTGGGCTCCGGGATTCAAATTTATCTAAGAAGTTTATTATAAGCAGGCTGATATCTTCTTTTCGATCCCTCAATGGGGGCATGTTAATAGAAACGGCATTAATGTGATTGAAGAATTTTCGTTCTATGCTTCCATTTTCAAGGCTTTCTTTGATGTCTTTATTTGTAGCAGCAATTATTCTTAAGTCAAAGTCATCTTGTTCTTTGTTGCCACCTGACTCCATTGGTTTATGCTTCAGCGTCCGAAGAAATTCACTCTGGATTGCAGGCGGAATTTCAGCGATTTCATTCAGGAAGATGGTTCCGCCTTCATGTTTAAAAAGGTCTATAAAGGTATCGGGCTTACTTGTTTTAGAAAGTTTTTTTACAAAACTGCTGCAATTTACAAGGATAAAGGGTTTGTCTTTGCGTTCGCTGTTTCTGTGGATGACATGGGCGGTTAGTTCTTTTCCCGTCCCGCTCTCACCATGGATTAGCACGTTGGGGCTATGGGGTTTCATTCTGTCGATTATTTCGTAAATTTCCTGCATTCTCAGATTGATTCCAACCATTTCGCCGTATTTATGTCTTTCTTTTATTCTTTTCTTCAGCAATACATTTTCCCGCTTAATCTTTTTTTCTTCGACAATTCGATCAATGATTATTTTTAAAAGATCAAGTTTAAAGGGCTTTTGAAGGTAATCATAACTTCCGGTTTTCATAGCTTTAACGGCTGACTCCAGGGTTCCATGCCCCGTCACAATAATTACTTCGATTTCAGGACTGTATTCTTTTATTCTGGCAAGGAGTTCGATGCCGTCGATCCCAGGCATCTTAAAATCGGTAAAGACAATATCGAATTTTTTATCTTTTAATAATTTTAAAGCGTCATTGCCACTTTCCGCAAGCCAGACCTTGTAACCTTCTCTGGAAAGATATTTATCTACAATGCTCCGTATAGCACTATCATCATCAACAAACAGGATTTTAAAATCTTCCATAGATGCCTCCATAACGCACGAGGGATATTTTTTTTCGAAAAATGTCTGCAAACTGCTAAACACAGACATTGTTGCTGGTTTCTGGTTGCTCGTTACTTGTTGCTCGTTTTTTAACCAAGTAACCAGCAACGAGTAACGCGTATCCAGTATCCAGCAACGAGTAACGAGTTATGTTTTACACTTTCTTATTTATTTTATGCCTTTTTATTTTTTCTACCAGGGTTGTTCGTTTAATTTGGAGAAAATCAGCCGCTTTGTTCTTAATCCAGTTGGTTTTTTCAAGAGCTTTGATGATAAGGGCTTTTTCATATTCAG
>JAUWOH010000491.1 GCA_030612225.1 Desulfobacteraceae bacterium | reverse complement strand
ACAGTAATACCAACCATCTCGGGTACGATCGTCGATCGTCTTGACCATGTTTTGATAACCCTGTTGCTGCGGCTTTCCTGGGCTATCATCACTCTTTTTAATAATTTTTGTTCAATATATGGGCCTTTCTTTAACGACCGTGGCATAATCTCTCCTTGCAGGCTTATAGCCCACACATTAATAATTTATTAGCTAACAGCAATCAGCTTATTTATCTCTTCGTTCGCCTTTTTATAATAAGGCGATCACTTTTTCTATTCTTCCTGGTCTTGTACCCTTTAGCCAGCATACCCCATGGACTGCACGGATGCCTCCCTCCTGAAGATCTGCCTTCACCGCCTCCCATCGGATGATCCACCGGGTTCATTGCAACTCCCCTGACTTTCGGTCTTCGACCAAGCCAGCGTTTGCGGCCGGCTTTTCCAAGAGAAATTTTTTCATGAACAACATTTCCTATCTGACCAATAGTTGCTTTGCAATTTAAAAGGACCATTCGAACTTCTCTGGAGGGAAGTTTTATCAGTGCATATCGATCTTCTTTTGCCATTAACTGTGCAAAAGTACCTGCACTCCTGACAATCTGCCCTCCTTTACCTGCACACAACTCAATATTATGGATATGTGTACCAAGTGGAATATTACTTAGCGGAAGCGTATTTCCCGGCTTAATATCCGCATCCGGACCGGATTCGACCTTGTCATTTACTTTAAGGTTAACAGGTGCCAGAATGTATCGTTTTTCACCGTCAGCGTAATGCAAAAGAGCTATTCTTGCACTGCGGTTCGGGTCATATTCTATTGATGCAACTTTAGCGGGAATCCCTGTCTTATCCCGTTTAAAGTCTACAATTCGATATTGCCTTTTCTGTCCACCTCCGCGATGTCTGCATGTAATCCGCCCATTTGCATTACGTCCACCCGTTTTTTTAATAGGCCTTAACAAACTCTTTTCAGGAGTTAAGCTTGTAATTTCATCAAATGTTGAATATACCTGAAACCGTCTTCCAGGCGAAGTTGGTTTTACTTTTTTTAAATCCATATTTAAACACCCTCAAAAAATTCAATCCGTTCACCGGGCAGCAATGTTATAATTGCTTTCTTCCAATCCCTGCGTTTCCCGATAACCCGGCCTCTTTGTTTGGTTTTGCCCTTCACTTGCATTGTGCGAATATGGGCTACATTCACTTTAAATATTTTTTCGATGGCTCTTTTAATTTCAATCCTGTTAGCACCGCGATCCACTTCGAATGTAATCTGGTTTGATTGTTCTTTTTGAATGCTTGTTTTTTCCGTAATTAAAGGCCGTCTGATAATACCATAGTCAATCATTTAAGAAGCCTCCTTTCAATTTCATTTACCGAAGGCTCCAGCAAAACTAAATATTTATATTTTAAGATGTCATAGACATTGACTCCCTCGGTTCTCATAACCTTTATATTGGGAACATTCCTGGAAGACAGCTCCAGGTTTTCATTCTTTTGTTCTGTTACAATCAACGCATTGTTCGCATCTAAGTTATTAATTACTTTTATAAAAGCTTTGGTTTTGATCTCTTCCAGTTCAAACTTATCAAGCACAATAATCTTTTGATTTTTCAATTTACTACTTAAAGCCATTTTAAGGGCTAATTTTCTTTTCTTTTTGGGAACTTTATAAGAATACGATCTGTTATCCGGGCCAAAAATGACGCCACCGCCTCTGAGCAGAGGTGACTTTATATCACCAGGACGAGCTCGTCCTGTCCCTTTTTGTCTGAACAGTTTCCTGCGGCTTCCCCTGATATCGCTGCGATGTTTTACAGTGGCAGATCCAGCACGTCTGCATGCCAGCTGCATTGTCACAACTTCATGAAGAACACTTCGTTTTATTGGAACATCAAAAAGCGCGTCGGGAAGCTCTCTTTGAGATACCTTCTCCCCTTTGCAGTTTAAAACATCTACT
>JAUWOH010000455.1 GCA_030612225.1 Desulfobacteraceae bacterium | reverse complement strand
GGAAGATTTACATGCATAGTATAAATGTAAGTGTTATAATCAGTTGTTTTTTGAAGCTTTTTATTGATATATAATCAAGAAAAGATTTTATCAACACTGAACTTTAATGGCGTCGTAAAAAAATAACTTTTTACCACTGAGCTCGCAGAGAACACAGAGAATATCTTGTTTTATTAACTATATATCTCTGTGAGCTCCGTGGCCTCTGTGGTAAATTCAAATCGTACTTATGAAAAAACATGTTTCCTTAAGAATCTGTCTGTTAAGTTACAGGAGCAATCCTCATAGCGGCGGCCAGGGTGTATATCTAAAAAACCTCAGCAGAGCGCTCAAACACCTCGGCCATTTTGTTGAAGTAGTCTCAGGTCCTCCTGATCCGCAGCTTGACAGCGACATTCGGGTTTTCAAACTTCCGAGCCTTGATCTTTATAATCCAACAGATCCCTTCAGGATTCCAACTTTAAAGGAGCTTTCCAATCCCATAAACCTCATCGAATGGCTTGGGGTTTCAACAATGGGTTTTCCTGAGCCGTTTACCTTTGGAATCAGGGCATACTTGTTTTTAAGAAATAAATTTCATAAATACGATATCATCCACGATAACCAGAGCCTTTCATACGGTATATGGGCAATCGGTAAATTGATTCCGACCATTGCTACTATCCATCACCCAATAACAGTGGATCGAAATATTGAGATTAAAGCAGCTTCGTCTTTATGGAATAAAATGAAACAGATGCGGTGGTATTCATTTATAAGCATGCAGAAACAGGTCGCCAGACGACTGCCGCGCATTATCACGGTATCCAAATCAGCAAAAGACGATATAAGTAAGGATTTTAAAATCCCAACGGGCAGATTCAACATTATACCAAATGGCATTGATACTAATCTTTTTTTTCCCATGCCGGGTGTCATAAAGGAAAAAGACCGCATTATTGTCACAAACAGTGCTGATACACCTTTAAAAGGACTTAGCTATCTCTTGAAGGCTGTGGCCCAAATATCAAAAAAACGTAAAATCAGGCTTATTGTAATCGGAAGTCCAAAGAAAAAAAGCGGTATAGTAAAACTAATAAAGGAGCTTGAAATCGGAAGTTTGGTTACATTTACAGGTCGAATAGATAATCAAAAATTTGTAAGAGAATATGCAAAAGCTGCTCTGGCAGTTGTACCTTCAGTGTATGAAGGATTCGGCCTTCCTGCTGGAGAAGCCATGGCCTGCGGCGTTCCTGTTATCAGTACAACCGGCGGAGCACTGCCTGAAGTAGTCGGTAATGCAGGAATCGTAGTTCCCCCTGCCGATTCTGACGCCCTTGCAAAAGCTATCACAAAAGTTCTGGATAATCCTGACATGGCAAGTAGTTTGGCCGCAGCCGGCTATAAAAGGGTACAGGAAAATTTTACGTGGCAAAGGGCTGCTGAAAAAACTGTTGAAGCATACAAAGAGGCTATAAGTGATTACCGTAGATTTTAGCAGGCTTTCCATCAAGCCCGGCTTTCGAATTCTCGATATAGGCTGCGGGTCAGGTCGCCATACTTGTGCCGCATACAGGTTAAAGAATGTGGTCGCTGTAGGCGCTGACCTTAATTTCAATGACGTTTCCGAGGCAAAAATAAGGTTGCAATTACATGACAAACTGGGAGAACACGGCGGTGGGATATGGAGTCTTTCGGTTGCGGACGTAAGGTGTCTTCCGTTTAAAGACAATTATTTTGATCTTGTTATATGCTCAGAGGTGATGGAACATATCATAGATCATGAATCCGCTGCGTGTGAAGTTATTCGGGTTTTAAAGCCAGGCTGCGACCTTGTAGTAAGTGTTCCGCGATACTGGCCCGAACGCATATGCTGGGCTCTTTCTGATGAATACTACAATGCAAACCAGGGGCATGTTCGCATATATGAAAAGAAAGACCTTATAGCCCTTTTTGAAAGCAGCGGTGTAAAAAAGTGGGCTTGCCATTTTGCCCACAGCCTCCATACACCTTATTGGTGGCTGAAATGCATAGTCGGCCCGACAAGAGATGATTCTTTGCCGGTTAATCTATATAACCGGTTCTTAACCTGGGATATAATGAAAAAGCCCCGGATTACCAAATTTGCAGATTACCTGCTTAACCCAATTCTAGGGAAAAGTGTTGTGCTTTATTTTAGAAAAATAAAACCATCAAATCTTACTCTTTAAATATCGCTGCCTTTTAGATTCAGGAAATTTTTCAATGGCATATCGTAGCATTGTCCGGGGCATGTTCTTATAATGCTTTTTCAGGAAATTCTCTTCAACACTTATATCCCGTTTTCCCACCTCACGGAGCATCCACCCGACAGCTTTATGAATGAGATCCTCTTTATCCGATAATAATACTTTTGAGATCTTAAGTGTATCAGAAAACTGATTGTGCTTGATAAAGTAAAACGTCGATATTATCGATATTCGCCGCTCCCACAGGTTTTCTGATTTTACAAGGTCATAAAGAGGGTTTTTGCTTTTATCAAAAAGAAAGGCTCCGGCGATTTGTCCGGCTGAACTGTCTACAAGATCCCAGTTGTTGATAAATTTT
>JAUWOH010000007.1 GCA_030612225.1 Desulfobacteraceae bacterium | reverse complement strand
ACGTCGGCAGCATTCGATGAAAAAATAAAAACAAAAGTCGTAATAAATATCACAGCAAATATTATTTTAAAAAATCGCATGTTAGTATCCCCCCAATTTTTTATTAATTGTCTTAAAATGCTCCACCCATTGTAAACTCCCATTGCCCTCCTTCGCCCTGGCCCTCTATAGAATCAAGTATATACCCGTATTCGAGACGAATAGGACCTATGGGTGAATACCATCTGAAGCCAAACCCGGCGCTCTCTCTTAATTCTCCTAAATCGATATTTTCATCATTATTATAAACATCACCAGTATCAAAAAAAATAACCCCAACTATTCCGGCATCTTTAAACAGGGGAATCAGCAATTCAATATTAAATTGCACAAATTTATCGCCACCGATAGAATTTCCATCTTCATCTTTCGGAGCCAGATCTTCCCAGTCAAAACCGCGTAATGAATTTATTCCGCCGAGAAAAAAACGCTCATAATCCGGAAGTTTCCCGTCAGAATTTTCACGAACATATCCACCCTTTGCATGCACAAATCCCGTTAAATCTTTAAACAGCGGAATATACCACCCAGAATTAGCGGTATACTTTGTAAAACCGATATCTCCACCAAAGCCTGCATATTCAACTATCATACTGCTATCTGATCCCCTTGTAGGGTTAAAAACCTTGTTCCTTGAATCGTACCGCAGTTCTGCAGTCATACTCTTAGTAACAATATCAGTATCACCTACATCTTTCACAAGATCTACGATAGATTGAGGCGTCTCTGCTTCTTCAGTAATTTCTATATCCGCTTTGTCATATAAAAAAGAAATATAAGCCCTCGTATAATCGAATACAGGATAACCGAGCTTGAATTTGCCGCCCCTGCTCCTCTTATCATATGCATCGTATTCATATTCCCAGTCGTAAATCTTGATAGCTGCTGATAATGGAATATCAAAAAGCCATGGTTCAGTGAACCCTAAAGAATACTTCTTTGTTACATCCCCCCATTTTCCATTCATGTCAAGAATATATCCGCGCCCAAACAGATTTTTTTGCGAAATGGATGCCGTTGCAAACACTTTTTCGGTAGTACTGTATCCCCCTCCGAAACTAAAAGTTCCGGTAGGTTTTTCAGTAACATCGATTTTAAGTACCATTTTATCATCCGTGCTTCCTTTGAGGGTGTTTACCTTAACATCTTTGAAGTAATCAAGCCTATATAGATTTCTTATACTTCGTTTTAATCTGGCACCGCTGAACAGTTCCTGCTCATATACTTTAAGCTGTCTGCGGATTACCTTGTCCCTGGTTTTTGTATTACCACTAATAATAATTTCTTCAAAATAAACCTGTTTGCCTTTTTTTATATCAAATGTAATATTTACAACCAGCTTATCAAAATCTTTTTCAGTACGCGGAAATATCTTTGCATATGCATAACCCTCATCTGAATAAATATCTTTAAGGAGAATCACATCGTTTTGAACAATCCGACGGTTGAAAAATTCTTGATTTAAAATTTTTATTCTTTCCATCATTTTTTCTTCGGCCATCACAAGATCGCCTTTTATATAAACTTTCCCTACTTTAAATTGTACTCCTTCCTTTATTTTAATGGTGATCTTTATGTGGTTTTCCTGAAATTCAACCTTCGGTTCCCCTATTTTTGCCTGTATATAGCCATTGTTTTGGTAAAAAGCTCCAAGCCTTGCAACATCTTCGTTCAAGTCTTCCCTTTTTAGATCACCGGATGACGTCAACCAGGAAAAGAAACCTTTTTCCGATGATTTCAATATTTTTTTCAGTTTTTTTTCAGTGTAAGCTTTATTCCCAATAAATTTAATTGTTTTAATTCGAACTTTTTCACCTTCTTCGATTATAAATGTTAAATCCGCCTGATTGTTTTTAAGCTCAATAATTTTATAATCAACTTTAATATTATGATAATTTTTTTCTTTGTAGAGTGCTTCGATCCGCTTAACATTTTTCTGAACTTTAAATATGTTTAAAATTGAACCTGTTTTAATATTCAGGTTCTCCTTTATTTTTTCATCATCAAACCTGCTTGAGTTGCCTTTTATTATTATTTTCCGGATCGTCGGTTTTTCTTTTACCTTAAAAATAATAATTTTCCCTTTGGATGTGTTCTCCGCTTCGATTCGAACATCCTCAAAATAGCCCATTGAATATACTGCTTTAAGATCATTGGAAAGATTTTTAGGTATAAAAACATCACCCGGCAAAGCAACAATAACTCTTTTTATGGCGTCAGCTTCAATACGCTTGTTGCCCTTAATAATTATTTTTATGATGACTTCACGTTTAAAAAGTTTAAGACTTATATCTCCGGTAAGTTTTTTTACTGCAGGGGAAAGATTCTCTATACCTTTACTCGCCGAAGAAAAGACAATCGGAGGACCACCTCCAAAAACTTCCATCATCTTTATGTCCAGGCTAAACTGTTTGCCTATCCAGGTCATACTCCCCCATATGATATAGTCAGCTCCGCTTTCCATACCAAACTTGCGAATTTTGTTTTTACCTTTAGCCGTATTCTCCGGCGATAAACCTTTTTGTTCATCCACATCAAGTACGGAAACACCATATTGTTTTAAATGCTTTTTCAACACCTCCGGAATTCCGGTTCGCAGATTTGAATAATCATCGCTGCTGTGTATTTCAAAAGGTAGTATAACTACTGTAACCGGTTTTTTCGCAAACAATGAACTGGGGAAAAAACATATGAATATAAAAATAACCATGCCCAAGCGTTTGAACATACAAATCCTTTATGAATTGAGTCTGTTTTAAAATGTTTCCCGCTTACAGCGGGATTCGAGATCAAGGAAGACGATCCGCCTCATGCGGATTAACCACAGGAATACATGGAGTATTTCGAGGGTCAAAACTTGAGCCTGTCGAAGCGAAGCGTAGATCCCGCTCATCGGGGACACAGATATTGTGCAAAATGGGGCGTTTTAAGATTGCTTCAACTGGAACTTGTTTCAACCAGCAAACCATCAACAACTGTAACACATCGGGACATATAGGACGCAAGTTCTAAGTTATGGGTTACAACGACCAGTGTCATATGCAATTCCTTGTTTAACTCCAGGATAAGATCATGAACCTGCTGACTGTTTTTTTTATCAAGATTCCCCGTTGGTTCATCAGCAAGAAGAATTACAGGCTTAAGAACCAGTGCTCTGGCCAGGGCAACTCGCTGCAGTTCGCCTCCTGAAAGTTTTCCCACCCTGTGAGATAACCTGTCTTTAAGTCCCACCCTGACAAGTATTTCTTCCGCCGCCTCTCTTGCGCTGTTTTTGGAATTTCCCCTAATAAGTGCCGGCATCATTGTATTTTCAAGAGCGGAAAATTCAGGAAGAAGATGATGAAACTGGAAAACAAACCCTATAAATTCATTTCTAAATTTTGCAAGCTTTTCGTCATTAAAAAGAAAAACATCATCCCCACGGTACAATATTTTTCCTTTGTCCGGCTTGTCAAGTGTACCAAGAATGTGGAGAAGCGTAGATTTTCCTATCCCGGATGGGCCGACAACAGAAAGTGTTTCACCTGTCTTTAAATCAAAGTTGACTCCTTTCAGGATATCCAGGCGTGCTTTACTGCTGTTGAAACTCTTGTATAGCCCTCTAATAGATACTAAATTATCCAAAACAAATGCCTCTGTAAATATTGTACCTCTTCACGCCCGTTAGGAACAAAAAGGCTGCACAATCACCGTCTTGTAAGCGTTTACTATATACTTTCGTAATCGTTCAGGGTTCACGGTTCAGAGGTTAATTGCTTTGCGATTTTCTTTATCTTTTTGCTTTTAAGTTCACTACAAGCTCGGTTACTGCCCGCACATGCCTTGCAGTGGCAGGCAGGGACGTATCGTAAGAATCTAATACATTTCACACTGGATTCAGAATCAAAACTTTCTTTCACCAGAGCATATGTAATATCCCACCTTAAATCAGTTTAACCTTGAACCTTGAACCTCTGAACCGTGAACGGTTACATATTTTCAGTTCTATCCATAACGAATTGCATCAACAGGATCAAGTTTGGAAGCCTGACGTGCCGGATAGATAGTAGCAAAAAAACAGATCACCAGGGCAGCGGACACAATGATTAAAACATCAAAAAACTCGAGCCTTACTGGAAGTTTCGTCGTAAAATAATAAATATCTCCGGTAAGTTCTGCAATCTTATAATGCTTGAGAATAGTACACAGCACAAACCCCAAAATTACACCAAGGATCGTGCCAACAGTGCCGATAACCATTCCTTTAAACACAAATATTTTTTTGATACTTTTATCTGTGGCCCCCATGGCTTTTAATATGGCAATATCCCGTGTTTTTTCCATGACCATCATGATAAGTGTACTCGCAACATTAAAAGCAGCAACAAGAACTATTAATGATAAAATAATAAACATTACCGTCTTTTCCAGCTTTAATGCGGTAAACAGATTTTGATTCATCTGCATCCAGTCCCTTGCCCAAAAGGGAAATCCTAAGTCTGAAACGATCTTTTGTGCAATTTCCCTTGCCTTGTACATATTATCCACACGTATTTCGATACCTGTTACGGAATTACCCATACGCAGAATTTTTTGCGCCTGTTCGATGTTTATGTAAGCAAAAGACCCGTCATAATCATACATTCCGGATTCAAAAAACCCGGTCAGCTTAAACCGCTTCATGGCAGGAAGATGTCCTATGGGAGAAATCATTCCACGAGGCGATATCAGATAAATTGTATCACCTATGCCAACACCCAGATTATTGGCAAGCTCTTTTCCTAGAACAATTCCCGGCACATTGTTATCCATACTTTCGCCCATGCCTACCTTTGGATTATGCAAAGAAACTTTATCGAGGGTTTTTATCACTTGGCCTGCGGATTCCGGATCTATCCCTCTTAAGACAGCACCTGACACCCTGGAGGATGCGCGAAGCATGACCTGGGTATAAATTACAGGTGTTGCTGATTCAACTCCGTCGACCTTCTCCACATCTTTAAGAATTTTGCGGTACTCCGTAAATGGACCACCGTGGCGCATTAATACGATATGCGACTGTCCTCCGAGAATTCGGGATTTAAGGTCAGATTCAAACCCGGTCATGACGGCTATTACCACAATAAGAGCCATCACCCCAACCGCAATTCCTGCTGTAGAAAGAATTGTAATCAAAGAGATGAAAGATTGTTTGCTCTTTGCCCTGAGATAACGTCTGCCTATAAAATATTCAAAAGACATATATCAGCCGCCTTTAGTTTTCCCCTCTTGGTTTCATGTGGGGAAAAAGAATAACTTCACGTATAGAAGCTGCATCGGTAAGAAGCATGACAAGCCTGTCAATGCCTATTCCCTCGCCTGCTGTTGGAGGCATACCGTACTCCAGGGCTTCTATGTAGTCATCATCCATACGATGTGCCTCTTCATCACCCTCGTTCAGACTTTCTACCTGCTGAAGAAAACGCTCTTTCTGATCAGCCGGATCGTTGAGTTCAGAAAATCCATTTGCAATTTCACGCCCTGCAATGAAAAGCTCAAAACGATCGGTTATCGCAGGATCTTTGTCATTTCGCCTTGAGAGCGGAGAAACTTCCACCGGATATCCTGTAATAAAAGTGGGCTGGATTAGCTTTGGCTCCACAAGAACATCAAAAAGCTTTGTAATAACCTTACCGAGACGCCCGGTTTTTTTGATTTTAATTCCTTTTGAAGAGGCAAACTTTAAAAGACCTTCCCTGTCATTAAGCAGGCTTGAATCTATTTTGCCAATCAGCTCCAGCGAATCCAGCAGGTTAAGCCTTTTCCATTTGCCTCCCAAATCTATGCTGTTTCCCTGGTATTCAATTACGGCAGACCCGATCACCTCTTTGGCCACGAAAGAAAACATCTCCTGAGTTAAATCCATCAAATCTTCATATGTAGCATATGCCTGATAGAATTCAATCATTGTAAATTCAGGATTGTGCTGTGTTGACACCCCTTCATTTCTAAAATTTCTATTAATCTCAAAAACCCTTTCAAACCCTCCGACAACCAGCCGCTTTAAATAAAGCTCAGGAGCAATACGTAAAAAAAGATCCATCCCCAGGGCATTATGATATGTCCTAAAAGGCGCAGCCTCCGCACCTCCGGGAATGGGCTGCATCATCGGAGTTTCCACTTCAAGAAAATCCCGTTTTAGAAAAAATGTGCGTATATTGTGAATAATTTTGCTTCGTTTTAGAAATATTTCACGTACATCCTGGTTTACTATTAAATCAAGGTAACGCTGGCGATACCGTTTTTCAGGATCTTTCAGGCCATGAAATTTCTCAGGAAGTGGTCTTGTCGCCTTGCTGATAAGTTTTAATTTTTTGACCAGTATAGTCCATTCTCCTGTTTTTGTTTTAAACATTCCTCCGCTTAAACCAATAAAATCTCCGATATCAAGCTGTTTGAAAATGTCATAGGCAATATCGCCAATTTGATCTTTTCTTACATATGCCTGAAGTTGTCCGGTTCGGTCTTTGAAACGGATAAAAGCTGTTTTCCCAAACTTGTTTATGGCCATCATACGTCCGGCCACAACGAAAATCGGTTCATTTTCCGAAATTTGATCCTTTGAAGCTTCTGGTGAATCTTCTGGTGAATCTTTTATTGCATTTTGAATATCCCTTACAGTATGCAACGCTATAAAATCATTGGGATAAAGGTCAATTTTTTTCTCCTTCAGGTCTTGGAGCTTCTTTCTTCGGTTTACAATGATACTTCCTTGTTTTTCCATAGTTATTTTATACCTTCTAATATATAAATACTTATTGTTTCAACGGGTTGAACAGGATAATAAATAGAATAAATGGAAGTTGCTAACCTATTTACCTGGAGGTGTCAAGACTAAGTTGGAATGTTGATATGCTCTAATTTTGATGAGCTCCTAAAAAAGCATCACCGATGGTGCCCGCAGGAAATGCCCTTGGGGTGCTAAGTAGTCCGCCGCGGACCATATACCTCCGCTAAAAATCAGCGGGATAAAAAACCGCTGCAACGCATTAGATGGAACTTTCTACGACGCCATCAATTTTAGGGTAAAGGTTGTTCCGGAGTTTTCCCTGCTCTCAACGTCAAGCCTGCTATCGTATGACTCAAGTATGCTGTGAACTATGGAAAGCCCAAGACCTGTCCCGCTTTTTTTTGTTGTAAAAAAAGGATCAAAAATCGACTTCATTATCTCATTCGACATTCCGCTACCATTGTCAGTTATTTCGATACATGTATATTTATTATTTTTAGAATACAGTTTGACATCGATAGAGCCACTGCCTTCAATTGCCTCTGCCGCATTTATTAAAAGATTCCAGAGAACCTGGCGCAAATGCACCGGATCCATTTCAATCCGGATGCCTGAGCTAATTTGTTTGTTTATTGAGATTCTTCTCGTATAGGTATTATCTTTTTCAAACAGCTCAATTGTTTCAATCAGTACTTTATCTAACACTATCGATTCAACCCGGCTGGCCGGTGGCTTTGCAAACAGAAGAAAATTGCTTACTAGAGTACTTAAACGGTCTGCCTCACGAAGAATAATCTGCATCAGCTTATCCTGATCAGGACTACTATTAATATCATTTTTAAGAAGCTGAATTGAACCTGCCAGAGAGGCAAGGGGGTTTTTGATTTCATGTGCAAGACCGGCTCCCATTTCGCCTATAGCTGCCATCTTTTCAACCCGCTTTACGTGCTGTTCCAAGGCTGACAGCTCTTTTTTTGTCATCCTTGCCTGCTCCGCCAGTAAACTGCTTAGAAAAGCAACGGCAAAACATGCTACCATGGTAATCATTATCTTATAAATCACGTGGCTCCAAGCATAACCTGTCGAAATCATACTCTCTTGCACCATAAAAGGTTTCAAAACACCGTAATATTCCAGATCGATCATAATTCCATACTGCAAGCAGCAAAGAGCAGCCATAATCATGCTTCCTTTTCTGAAAAGAAGCATACTTGTATAGATAATTACGACAAGATACAGGAAAGAAAAAATACTTGCAAAACTTCCGGTTACAAAGATTATCAAGGTCACGATAAAAGTATCTATATAAATCTGGATATAGGTAAACTTAATAACTTGTTTAACTCGGTTGAATATCAGTGTATATTGAACTGAGAGCAAAAAGATCCCGATAATAATTCCGTAAAGAACAAGAAGAGACTTGGCCAGCGGAGGAATCTTTTCATTGAGTTGAAGGATAATCGTTGAACTTAAAAGAAGTGTGGTAAAAAGAACACGCGCAAACATAAGCCATTTAAGCTTATATAATAAATCACTTTCAGGTGCTATAATTGAACTTTTCATTAAATACAGATACCGTTAAGTGGTATATTGGTTAAGTGGTTGAATAGTATAAAAGTATCAACATTATCAGCTTGCTGCATGTTCCGATCTTTCGTGAGCCCAATTAATTTGCAATCTGACAAAATTGTTGCAATAACACCCACTTAGCTACTCAACCACTCAACTACTCAACCATTTGACGAGGTCTGAAATACTAGAATTGAAGAATCTAATTACAGATTACTTGCCATTTTAAAGACCGGAAGATACATGGCAATAACAAGTCCCCCGATAGTTACGCCAAGGAAAACCAGCATAAACGGTTCTATTAATGCAGTAAGATTTTCAACAGCCTGGTCAACTTCTTCGTCATAGAATATTGCAATCTTTTCCAGCATTGCATCAAGTGCACCGGTCGATTCACCAACTGCAATCATCTGGCACACCATTGACGGAAACACTCCGCTTTCGATTAACGGGTCGGCCATGGTTCGTCCTTCTGCAATATCGGAACGAACAGAGTAAATAGCTTTCTCGATGGTCTTGTTGCCTGCAGTCTTTGCAACAATTTCCAGTGCTTCTAGAATAGCAACACCACTGGAAAGCATCGTACCCATTGTGCGAGTAAATTTAGAAACTGCAACTTTTCGAATTAGATCTCCAAATACCGGCAATCTAAGAAGATTTTTATCGATAAGTGCCCTGCCTTTTTCAGTGCTGTGAAACTTCTTAAAAGCAAATATAAAAAGTATCAAACCGACTACGATATATATTACATTTTTTTTTGCAAAATTACTTGCTTTAACAACCATCTGGGTAAAAGCAGGCAACTGTCCTCCCATATCCGCAAACATGTCCTCAAACACAGGTATAACGAAAATCAAAATAACAGACAGTACAACACCCGCTATAATAAGGGTTACAATGGGATAGGTCATTGCGCCTTTTACTTTTGACTTTAGCCTCGCAGCTTTTTCCATGTATGTGGAAAGTCTTCTTAAAATAGTATCGAGGATACCTCCAGCTTCACCAGCTGCAATCATGTTTACGAAAAGATCGTCAAACTCCTTGGGAAACTTTTTCAACGCTTCAGCAAGGGTTGCGCCGCTTTCCACATCATCTTTTATACTTCTAAGCATCTTTTTAAAAGTTGCATTCTCCTGCTGGGAATAAAGGATGTCAAGGCACTGGATAATAGGAAGTCCCGCATCGATCATCGTAGAAAATTGCCTTGCAAAAAGAATGATATCATTGGTTTTGACTTTTGGCTGGAGAAAGGCAACATTTTCAAAAAGGTCTTTGGGTTTCTTTTTGACTTTCGTCGCCTCAATTTTCATTCTTTTCAGGTTGGCAAGTACAGCTTCTTCTGTTGAAGCTTCCATCTCACCTTTCTGAATGTCACCTTTTTTATTTTTTCCTGCCCAGATAAAAACCGGCATAATCAACCCCCTTCTGCATTTAGAAATAAGCTAATACGTTGATGGCGTCGTAGAAAGTCCCATCTACTGCGTTGCAGCGGCTTTTCAGACACTCGGCATACTACATGTATTGCCTCGTCCCTGAAAAACCACTGCGCCTTGTATATGGAACTTTCTACTTAGCCATCGGTGATACTCTTTACGAATTCATCAATACGTTGATGATCTCGTAAAAAGTCGAATTCACCAGGTTTTAGTCCCGCTTGAGGCGGGATTAAGCTTAATTTTTTATGTTAATGATATTATCTGTTTTCACAGAGACTTAAAACTTAATCCCTCCCCAGGCAGGACTAAAACTTAAAACGTTTCGTAAAAAGTGTTTTTTATTTTTTACGAAACAATCAATTATACTAAATCAGTAACAGATTAAATATGATATCATAATCTTATTTAAACAACAATAGCTTTGCACAGTTTATTTCAAACTCAGATGAATCTTTTTAACAATTTATGTTTAGACACAAATTCCGTGCCATACTATCATTATTTGCGGTAAAAAGCTATAGAAACAATATCATTGAATACTGACTGTAACAGCATTATCCTCATTCTATTAAATTTTTTTATACCTGTTATTAAATAATTTAAATGATTTGATCTATATCTTGAAAAAGCTTTGTATCTATGCATATGGTGAGGTTTCTAACTCACCCGGTTTTCCATCTTTAACAAGGCTTTCATGTGACAACTAAACAACTAACCATAATAACAAGCCATATCAACGCTGACTTTGATGCAATAGCATCCATGCTTGCAGCCCAAAAGCTGTATCCTGGTTCCCTTGTTGTATTTCCCGGTTCCCAGGAAAAAAACTTAAGAAATTTCTTTATCGACTCGATGGTATATCTTTTTAACATGGCGAATATTAAAGATATTGACTTTTCCAACGTCAAAAGGCTGGTACTGGTGGACACGCGACAGCCAAACCGCATCGGGAAGTTATCTTTACTTCTTGAACAACAGGATTTAGATATACATATTTATGACCATCATCCATCCACTCCAAATGATATTAAAGGACGAATCGAGCTAAACCGGTTAACAGGTGCCACTGTCACCATTCTTACAGAAATCCTTAAAAAAAAGGGAATCGATATTTCTCCTGATGAAGCTACCATAATGTGTCTTGGCATATATGAAGACACCGGAAGTTTTACATTTCCATCAACCACCGAAGATGATTTTAAAGCCGCTGCCTTTCTTCTCTCAAAAGGTGCTAACCTGAACATAGTGTCAGATCTGATATCCAGAGAAATAAACTCGCAGCAGGTCGAACTTTTAAACGACATGATTCAGACAGCTGTCCGCTATAGTATCCACGGTTTTGAAATCATCGTTACCAGTGTATCATTGGATAATTATTTGCCCGATTTTGCCTTTCTTGTACATAAAATGGCAAAAATGGAGCCAGTTGATGCTATTTTTGCCATTGCACGCATGGAAAATAAAATTTATGTCGTTGCACGAAGCAGGATTTCGGAGGTCGATGCCGGCGAAATTATTGCACCACTTGGCGGCGGAGGCCATACTTTCGCTGCTGCGGCAACTGTTAAGGGAATGACATTGACCCAGGTTGAGCATAAACTGATTGAAATCCTTTACAAAAAAATCAGATCAAATCAGCTGGCCAGGGACTTAATGTCATCCCCACCAATCTCCGTAAGAAGCGATATTTTCTGCCGGGACGCCGGCGATAAGCTTACACGCTATAATATAAATGTGCTGTTGGTCACCAAAAAGCCGGAAGAACCCGACGGCAGGGAAAAACTTGCCGGTTATATATCACGCCAGGTTATTGAGAAAGCGCTTTACCATAAACTGGACCTCGTCCAGGTAAAAGAATATATGACAACGGATCTTGCTTTTGTTCACCCAGGTGCGGATCTTACAGAAATTCAGGAAAAGATAATCGAAAACAAGCAGCGCCTTTTGCCTGTCATGGATAATGGTGTCATCACTGGTGTTATTACACGCACCGACCTTTTAAATATCCTGGTTAAAGATTCAAAGCACACACCTGAAAATTCGCCCGACCCGCTTACGGAACCAGTTCGTGCCAGAACCAGAAATGTCGTAAAGTTTATGAAAGAACGGCTTTCAAAACGTCTCGTTGAAATATTAAAAACCCTTGGGAAAATAGCTGATAAAAAAGGATATCGCGCATATGTTGCTGGAGGATTTGTTCGTGACCTTTTTCTATACAGGGTCAATGAAGATATAGATATTGTCATAGAAGGCGATGGCATTGCATTTGCTAAAGAATATGCATCAATATCTGGAGCGCGTACTCACTCGTATAAGAAGTTCGGCACCGCTGTAATAATATTTCCGGATGGGTTTAAAATTGATGTGGCCTCCGCAAGGATGGAATATTACAAATTTCCTGCTGCGTTGCCTACTGTTGAAATGAGTTCCATAAAACTAGATCTTTTCCGCAGGGATTTCACTGTTAACACTCTGGCAATACAACTCAGCCCTGACAGATTCGGCATATTAATCGACTTTTTTACAGCTCAAAAGGATATTAAGGAAAAAACTATACGTATCTTGCACAATTTAAGTTTTGTTGAAGATCCAACCCGCGTGTTTCGAGCCATAAGATTTGAACAGCGCTTTGGTTTTTCCATAGGAAAACTCACTTCAGGACTGATTGAAAATGCTGTAAAAATGGATTTTTTCAAACGGCTCAGCGGAAGGAGAGTATTCTCAGAATTTCGCCAGATCCTGGAAGAAGAGAATCCGACCCCTGCAATAATAAGGCTAAATGATTATAATCTTTTAAGCGTACTTCATCTTTCAATTACCTTGGATAATGACCTTATTTCCCTGTTTAATTCGGTCAAAAAAGTATTATCATGGCATGATTTGCTTTTTCTAGAGGAATCATATATGAAGTGGGCCATTTATTTTTTAGCACTCATCCGAAGTGGCGATAAAAAAATGACTAATGAAATATGTGTACACTTTGAACTTGCTCCTCGCTATCGAAGACTTTTTTGTGTCGAACGCTTTGAGGCCGACAGATGCTTTTTCTGGCTTGAAAGAAATCTGCCGGTTAAAAACAGCGTACTTTATAATAAACTTTCAGGTTTTAAGACAGAACTTTTACTTTATATGATGGCGGCAACAAAAAAGGAAATTGTAAAACGATCCATTTCGAATTACTTTACACGTCTCAGATATGTTCATACTGTAATTTCGGGCAAGGATTTAAACAAGATGGGAATAGAGCCCGGACCTGTTTTTAGTAAAATTCTCCAGGCTGTTTTAGAAGCAAAATTAAACGGTAAACTTAAGACCAAAATTGATGAACTTGCTTTTGTTCGTAGGTATGTTTGATAGTAACCGTTCAAGGTTCAGAGGTTCAAGGTTAAACTGATTTGGAGTGGAATATGACATATGCTCCCGTAAAAGAAAATTTTGATCAATCCAGTGTGAAATGTATTAGATTTTTATAATACGTCCCTGCCTGCCACTACAAGGCATGTGCGGGCAGTAGCTGAGCTTGTACTTAACTTAAAAGCAAAAAGATAAAGAAAATCGCAAAGCAATTAACCCTTGAACCGTGAACCCTGAACCGTGAACGGTTACATTTGATCTAACAGGAAAGTTATATGACAGACAAAAAACGAATTTTAAGCGGGATGCGCCCAACCGGTCCCCTTCACCTGGGTAACTGGCATGGCGCTCTTATAAACTGGGTGAAAATGCAGAAAGAATATGACTGTTTTTTCTTTGTTGCTGACTGGCATGCATTAACAAGCGACTACGAAAAAACAGGTTCTATCTCGAAGTATATACGCGATATGATAATAGACTGGCTCAGTGTAGACCTTTCCCCGGAAAAAAGTACACTCTTTATCCAGTCGCACGTCAAGGAACATGCAGAGCTTTTTCTAATCCTTTCCATGATAACCCCTGTTCCCTGGCTGGAACGTAACCCGACCTATAAAGATCAGATTGTTCAACTATCCAACAAAGATCTCTCCACATTCGGATTTCTTGGCTATCCTGTTCTACAGGCTGCTGATATCATCATGTATAAACCCTTTGGTGTCCCTGTTGGTATCGACCAGGTTCCTCATGTTGAAATTACAAGGGAAATTGCCAGAAGATTCAACTATTTATATGGTGATATATTTCCTGAACCTCAAGCCGTTTTAACCCAAACCTCTAAGATGCTCGGCATTGACCGGAGAAAAATGAGTAAAAGTTATGATAATGCCATATACTTATCCGACAACCCGGATGTTATTGCTGATAAAGTTTCCGGCATGATCACCGATCCACAGCGCGCAAGAAAAAATGACCCTGGAAATCCGGATGTTTGCAATGTTTTCGATTTCCATAAAATATATACTGACAAAGAAACCATTGATCAGATAGATAAAGAGTGCCGGGTTGCTGACATCGGCTGTGTAAAGTGCAAGAAAATTATGGCTCAAAATCTCATCAATGCACTTGAACCGGTTCGCAAAAAAAGAGAATACTATTTATCCCGACCCGAGCTTGTGGATGAAATCATCAAAAACGGAATACAAAAAGCGCGAAACGTTGCACAACAAACCATGGAAGAGGTCAGAGCTGCTGTGAAGATATAGGCACTTATTCAAGCCATATCGATAATTTTTTGTCTATCTCAAACAGGATGTTGTTTCTACGTTGAAAGATGATGTTGCGAGTTACGATTTGCGTGTTGTTAATCGGAAATATTCCTTTTTTATAACCCCATGCAACAGTCTTGTTACAATACTTATAGTTCATATTTCCGTTACAAACGGAGTTAAGGGATGATATTCCCTTTTTTTACTATCAGCTAATTCCTCTTATCAATTTATTTCTATCGGAGCATTAACAAATAAATGCCGGACGATATTTATAAAGTCCAAGTTACTGATATTTTTGAAGGACCCATGGACCTTCTTGTCCACCTTATTAAAAAGAATGAAGTGGATATTTATGATATACCTATCGCCCTTATAACTAAACAATATCTTGAATATATTCAGTGGTTTAAATCCATGAATATCGAACTTGCCGGTGATTTTGTGGTCATGGCTGCAACCTTGACACAGGTAAAATCAAAAATGTTGCTCCCTGCTACTGAAGATGATGAAGACCAGGAAGACCCCAGGCAGGAAATCACCAGGCCTCTTATGGAATATCTCCAGCTCAAATCTGCTGCCGATGACCTTGCAGGAAGGACACTGCTTGGAAAAGACACTTTTACCAAGGGGCATAATGATGAAGATTATTTAATCGGCCAGGATGAGGATATGATAAAAATCGGTCTGTTTGAGCTTATTGATGCTTTTCAAAAAATTCTTAAAAACATATCTTCCGATCATCTGATTGATCTAACTGCTGACAGCATCTCTGTAAAGGACAGAATTTCCGAAATCGTTGATATTTTTGAAAAACAAAATTCAGTCACTTTTAATGAATTATTCTCTTTAAAGGCTGATAAAAGTGATGTAATAGTGACCTTTCTTGCAATACTTGAAATGGTCAAACTTAACCTTGTTCAAATGGCCCAACATGTCCAAACCGGCATTATCAGACTATTTTATATATAATGGAAAATCTAAAATATATCATTGAAAGCCTGCTCTTTGTTGCCCAGGAACCTCTTTCTGTTGAGCGCCTGAAAAAAATTATTAATACCGCTGGAGCAAGTGACATCAAAAACGCTTTAAAAGAGCTTTCTGATGAGTATGAAACCCGCAAAGGCGGGTTTTACTTAAATGAGGTTGCCGGTGGTTTCCAGATCCGCACCCGGTCAGAATACACAAGCTGGATTAAACGTTTCATACAACCAAATCCTCCTCGCCTTAGCAGGGCTTCTCTTGAAACACTTGCAATCATAGCCTATAAACAACCGACAATACGTAGTGATATAGAAAACCTGAGAGGTGTCGATTGCGGTGGAATCCTTCGCGTATTGCTAAAGCGACAGTTCATCCGGATCCTGGGACGCAAGGAACTTCCGGGTCGCCCCTTGATCTATTCAACTACTAAACGCTTTCTGGAAGTATTTGACTTAAAAGATCTAAAAGACCTTCCAACACCCAAAGAAATTGAAGAGCTGGAAAATTCTGCAACGGATAAAACTGATGAAGATTTTTTCAACGATACAAAAAGCGCAGACCAAGACAAAGGAAATAATACTTGAAAGTTTAAAACCATGTATGTATAATAAAAGCAATGTTACTTCTCAGATTGTCAGGTTCACGGTTGGGTGTATCCTGAGTGGCATGATGCACTCAGACAACTCATAGTTTTTCAGTTTAGCAGCTATCAACCCGTCTTGTTTAACCCTGAATCGTGTACCCAGAAACTTTGAACCTGAGTAGAGCAATTATATAAATGATAGTCAAAGGGAACGATTTAAAAAGTTTTTACTTGGGGTCTTATAGAGTTATTTTCACGTGAGCCCGTAATTAAGGAGTCTTTATGAACAGATCTGATTTAATTAATGCGATAAAGAAGGAAGCTACACTTACAAAAATTGAATCTGAAAAAATTGTTAATGAATTTTTTGGTGCTATAACTCAGACCCTTGCAAACAATGAACGTGTTGAAATCAGGGGTTTTGGCAGTTTCACAGTTAATGAATATAAACCATATGCTGGCCGAAATCCGAAAACCGGTGTAAAAATCGATGTTCCTTCAAAAAAACTTCCATTTTTCAAGGTCGGCAAAGAATTAAAACATCGGGCAGATCAAGTATAATAGCGGGCGGTTAACTCAGCGGGAGAGTGCCACCTTCACACGGTGGAAGTCACTGGTTCAAACCCAGTACCGCCCACCAGATAATTTTTCAAATCCGTGAACTTAGGGCTCCCGCAAAAATAACTTCACTTTTTATCTGTCGATCCATCTCGCCTGGCTGCGTTACGAAAGCACGGAATATCTTGATATTCCTTAGCTTTCGTGCCTTGCCAGCCGAGCGCCTCAACGCCTAAAAATGTGAATTTATTTCTGCGCGAACCCTTAGATTCGCTCAAAAATAAGTGACAGGAAGGAAATAATGAAATTTAAAGTTGCGGTATTTTTACCGGTGCTTCTTATAGGCCTGTTTTCCATGCCTCTTTGTGCAGGAACACCCGATGGGGATATTATTGTTGAATCAGATGGTTTTGGTATATCTAAAAAGGATGCGCTCCTTAAAGCAAAGCGAGAAGCTGTTGAAATCGGTATCGGCACAATTCTTTATTCCCAGACTGAAATAAAAAATTTTGAGTTAATGAAAGATGTCATCCTTACCAGGACCGTGGGCTCAGTAAAAAAATATGACATTTTACATCAGGAGAAAAAAGCAGACAATTCATTCTATATAAAAATACAGGCCGTGGTTTCCCTTGCAAGCATTAAGGCTGATCTTGCAGCATTGAAAATCCTCCTGGAATCGATGGACAAACCTCGCATTATGGTCATTATAAAGGAAAAAAACGGTAAAAATGCAGAAAGTGCGATTATCAACTATTTGACTCAAAAAGGGTTCGACCTGGTTGATCCAGCGACTGTTGCAGCACTGATGAAAAAAAATGATCAACTGATCAGGCGTGCAGCAGAAGGTGATCCAGCCGCTGCAGCTAAAATAGGTGCATCAAATGGAGCGGAGTTTATACTGGTTGGAAAGGTTACCAAAAGCCTAGGGAGTAACGCCCTTTTAAAGGAATCAGGCCTGGTGTCAGGCCAGGCCGGCATCACAGCCAAAGCTGTAAATTGCTCTAATGGAAAAATCATTGCATCAAAATCAACACATAGTGCTGCCGCCCATATTTCAGAAAAAACAGCCCGTGACCTTGCCGCAGAAAAAGCTGGAAAAAAACTGATGGACGAGGAGTTCTTTGAAGTTATTATCTCCGCCTTTCAGAATGCTATAAATAATGGTATACCACTTGATGTCACTATAAAGCAGGTTGAAAATTTTAAAACACAAAAGGCTATCAGGCAGATTATCGAAAATATTTCTAATGTTGTCTCCGTCATTAAGCGCAGCTTTGGAAAGGGACGGCTCAAGCTTACCGTTTTATATAAAGGAAATGCGGATTCTTTTAGCGATGCTGTTGACGGAAAGTCTTTTCAGGGAAAAAAGCTTTCGGTGATTAACATAGAGGGTAGCAGAGTAGTCATTCTTCTTAAGTAAATCGTAACTATTCAAGTCAACAGCGCAAGGGTTTCTGATTCAAGGTTTCGATTCCGAAACACATGTAGAATGTATACGGGTAAAACAAGGAGTTGCTAAATGATTGCTTCAGATGAGCAATTGGATGAAAACAGTCTAATCTCACGTTTGTTCAGGATAGTTAATGCTCTGTCCGAAGACCGACAACTAATCCTCTTAAAACAATTACTTAAAAATAACATTACAAATCATTTGTTTAAGTTAATAATAGATATGTCGGATTATCAACAACATATCTTACTGGAAGAGCTGGAAAAATTACCTGCAGATGAAATGCCTGTCAGAACTGTCAGTTTAGATGAAAATGGGGTCCTAATGCGTGGACATACCCGTAAAGCATGTCTGACCAGTGTTGACTTTTCTTTCCAAAACAGTTCTTTCAAAGGTCATATTCTTGATATAAGCCTTGTTGGAGTCTTTATAGAAACTGGTGAATTACTTCCTGTCGGAGAAAAAATTAAAGTTACCTTTTCGCTCCCCAACCACCCGAAGCCTCTCGCCTTAACATGTATAGTCGCATGGATTGGCCAAAATGGAATTGGTGTTAAATTTAAAAAATTAACTAAGAATTATGAAAAAATTATAAAATCTTTTGTTGAAAATTAGCAAACACAATGAATATATTTGCTTTTTTCTTTCTTGCTGAAAATCTTTGCCTTGACCTTCAAGCTTCTAAGTGTTACTAAAATGAGGTTGTTTCAAAATATCCAACTTATTCCAAGACCAAGCCTGCTTGGCTGTGTTCGCACGCAGACAGGGAAGTTGATCCTGCCATGGCGGGATTATAAGCCTTTTTTTGCTCCCATGCTCCAAAACCGCAGGATTGCTCTAATTCTATTATGTGCTGCAACACTTCAGACAGTATTGATTTCTGCCGGGTTACGAGGATGGCAATGCCCGATTCATTCAACACTTGGAATACCGTGCCCTGGCTGTGGATTAAGCACTGCGGTGGCTTTATTGATTAAGGGAGATTGGCAAAGCGCTATTCACACCCATGCCTTCGCACCGGTTTTCCTGTTCGCATTCCTACTAATGGGAATCGTAAGTATATTTCCGGAAAACCTTCACCGTAAAGCCGTGTTTCAAATTGCTGTAATTGAAAAGCATACACCATTTGCAGCATATATTTTATTTGGAATTATTATTTACTGGATTGTTCGTCTATTGGTGTAATACCTTATTTATAAATTTGTTGCTTTTAATGGCAGAAAATAAGATATTTTTTTTCCAGGCTTGTACTGGTTAGGTTCACTCTAAACTAAAAATCTTTTGTTATTTTCAATTCTAAAGGGGATAACCATGACTACTACCTTTATGATAAACGCTTTAGTGTTTGCAATTCTTCAAATTACTTCAATTGTTATATTTTTCATAGTCCTGATAAAGCTATTTAAAACAGAAGGAGCGCTAAAGGGTATCCTGGGATTTTTATGCGGCCTTTATACATTCATCTGGGGATGGCTAAAACACAAGGAACTTCAGATGACTAAACTTATGGCGGTCTGGAGTATCATTTTGATTATTTTCATGGTCGGGATACCACTGGTCGGAACAACAGAAATAATGAAGATGGTTGCAACTGTTCAGGGAAAGGGTTTTGATGTAGGATCATTTCAGAAAGGCAAAACAATTAAACCCTGGAGGAAACCTAAGATTGTTAGGCCACGGACAAAAGGTGCCGGTGTAAAAGCTGCTCAAAAAAATCTTGACCCGCATAATAATGCAGTCGCTTTATGGAAAAACGGCAAATATACAAACCCCAGACAGGCATTAATATATCTAAATAAAGCTGTCGCCAAAGATCCTAAATTTGCTAATGTTTACAGCAACCGTGGTAATGCTTACCGGGATTTAAAACAGTATCCAAAGGCATTAAATGACTACAACAAGGCTATCAGCCTGGACCCGGCTCATGTCAAAGCTTATAATAATCGTGGAAACATCTATTATGAGCAAAAGAAATATCAACAAGCGCTAAAGGATTATAACCAGTGCATCCGTCTCGACCCGAATTATAAATTGGCCTACATTAATCGCGGGCTTGTTTTTTATAAATTAAAAAACAAATCTCGTGCATGCAGAGATTTTCAAAAAGCCTGCACCCTTGGCGATTGCGATGGAATAAACTGGGCCAAGAAAAAAGGTATCTGCAGGTAGTACTTTAGGGTTGCATGTTGCGAGTTGCGTGTTGTTAATCGGAAATAATCCTTTTTGGTACCCGTTCCACGCCCATTCGGAACAAAAAGGTCGCACAATCTTCGTCCTGTAAGCGTTCACGTGCGTGCTCAGGGCGATCAGCTATAGTCTGCTATATAATAATCAGGCGCTAACATACAACAATTCTACCTGTCGGCTTGGACAACACCTCTCCGATAACAGCCGCATCATTTATTCCCTTTTTCTTTAAACTTTTCACCAGATCATCTGCACTTTCTCTATTCACACAGATCAAAAGCCCTCCGGATGTCTGGGGATCAAAGAAAATGTCTTGAATCAGGCGATCCACAGAAGGGGCAAAATCGACCATTGACTCTCGAAATTCACGGTTCTTGTACGCTCCTGCCGGTACTAAACCCATACCTGCATATTCCAAAGCCTTGGGTATAACAGGTATCTTTTCGGACCAGATTTCGATCCCATAATTGGAATCGACCACCATCTCTGCTAAATGGCCAAGCAAACCGAAACCTGTAATATCCGTACACGCATGTACAGGATAATCGTTCATTATCTCTGCCGCATCTCTGTTAAGGGTTGCCATGAGTCCGGTAACAAACTTAATGATTTCTTTGGAAGCAAGCCCTCCTTTGATAGCTGTGTTGATAATGCCTGTTCCCAGCGGCTTGGTCAAAATAAGACAATCTCCAACTTTAAGATCTTTTTTTGTAAGAACGCGATCCGGGTGAATGAATCCGGTTATTGACAAACCGTATTTCAATTCCTTATCTTCTACACTGTGGCCGCCCACCAGAACCACACCCGCTTCTTTCATCTTATCCAGCCCTCCCTGAATAATCTTGCGAAGAACTGAAATGTCCATTTCTTTGATTGGAAAGGCCACGAGATTCATGGCGGTTTTTGGCACACCACCCATGGCATATACGTCACTTAATGCGTTTGCCGCCGCAATTTGTCCGAACCAATATGGATCATCTACAATCGGGGTAAAAAAATCCACAGTCTGAATGATAGCAATGTCATCCGTGACCTTATAAACACCTGCATCATCTGCTTTATCCAGCCCCACAATCAGGTTCGGATCAGTCGGAAATTCCATCCCGCAAAGCGCCCTGTCCAGGTCCCCTGGAGACAATTTTGAGGCTCACCCTGAACCTGAAACTGTTTCCGTGAGGCGAAGTACTTTTTTATCTATCATTGTCTATCTCCTTAATGTAATAATGTAGCGCTTTGAAAACTTGATGCATTCGTAAAAAGTCATAAAATATATCTCTTTGTCATTCCGGCCCACCTGGGCGTCGCACGCAGACAGGCGAAAGCCGAGCACGTAGTGAAGCATTTTGCACTATCCCGTATTTTCAGTTAGTTGCAACTACTATGGACTCCGGTTTTCACCGGAGTGACGAAAGAAGAATCACAACGCCAAAATTGGACTTTTTGCAAAACCGTCATATGTTGATAACCTTATCCGCCAGCTGCATGGCCGTAACAATATCCAGCATATTGGTTGTCTCTCCCACTTGTTTTTTGTCAAGCAAATTAAAATGTGTCAGGCAAGTCCCGCATACCAGGATGTATAGCCCATCTTTTTCATACTCTTTCAGAATCGGCAGCACCTCGGAATCTTTAATGGCAAGTTTAACACCGTTGTTCACAAAGACAAGACGCCACAATTCATCACCCATTTCCTTTATGGTTTTTAAAAAGCTCACCATAAGCTTTGAGCCGAGTTCATCATCCCCATGGCCCATGCAATTATTTGCAACCATGATCATGATTTTCTTTTGCTCAGTATCCTGTTTTTCAACCATTACGCCTTCAGGCTCAACTCCGCCTTCACGCCCGCCTGTGACATGAAAATCCCCTTCCCTCTCCTGCTCTGAAACTTTAAAACCCTGGGATTTAAGAAATCGGCTTACGTTCTGCCTTGCCGCTTCGTTATCTACAAGGACTTTAATGCTATTTAAGTTTTCATCTTCTATTGCATTCTTTGTCTGCAATACAGGAGCCGGACATGCCAGCCCCCTTGCGTCTATCTGTTTCATTTCTTCTCCTCTTTTGTATCTTCAGACTTCGTCATTCAGCTTGATAAAATGACTGTGAACCTTTAAATGTAGCGAAATTGCATGAAAATTGGACACAGGCATCCAGTGGTCAGGTTTCAGGTCCGCCCTTGTGTTTTCACTCCTGACACCTGAAACCTGAACCCCATATAGTGTCCAAAAAACTGAGCTATTTTCAGAGTAAATTACGAGGTCTGATCTTATATTTGAAATTACTTTTACTGTTGGACGATCCACGCAGCATCACAGTCAAGCGCCTTAACGATATCTCTCCCGGTGCCATGATCAACATAACTCCCCTTTGACCTGCGTTGATAGCCACATTGTCGAATTTCAGCAAACTTTCTTCAATTACAACCCGCAGGTTCTGTTTCGCACCGAAGGGGCTGATACCGCCAACTAAATAGCCGGTCAATCTTTCCGCATTTGCCGTATCCACCATGGCAGCCCTTTTGACTTCGCATACTTTTGCAAGCTGTTTTAAGGATAGTTGGTTATCACCCGGCGTAAGAGTAAAGCTGTATTTTTTATTTCCCAGATCAACCACCAAGGTCTTGATAGTTCTTTCCAGGGGAAAACCGATTGCCCTGGCCGCAAATTCAACTCCTTTCTCATCGTGCTCGTATTCTACAACTTTAAAATTTATGCCTTTTTTATTAAGATATTGTATAGCCCGTGTTGACATTTTAGCATCTCGTAAATTCTATTCTGCTCCTATTGACCGGCTGCATCCTCCAGATCTTCCAGAAGCTTTTGA
>JAUWOH010000197.1 GCA_030612225.1 Desulfobacteraceae bacterium | reverse complement strand
TAGGCGTGAACGGATACAAAAAAACAAATGAGCCAATTTCAAATAAAGGAATTTATTCTTTATGAAAGAAATACGGAAAAATGCGAGAAAATTGATGGAAGGCTTTTGCAGGGTATGTCCGGTATGTAATGGAAAAGCATGCGCCGGTGAAGTTCCAGGAATGGGTGGGATAGGCGCAGGAGCTTCTTTTAAAGCAAATATAAAAGCCCTTTCCAGTCTTCGATTTAACATGAAACTTATTCACCATGTTACTGCTCCTGATACACGTATAACGATACTGGGAAAAAATCTGGATCTCCCTGTACTTGCAGCACCGATAGGCGGTGTCTCATTTAATATGGGCGGTAAAATTACAGAGAAAGATTATATAAATGCAGTACTTAGAGGATGTCATAAAAAAGAAATTTTAGGATGCTGTGGAGATGGTGTCCCCGATTTCATCCATGAAGAAGGATTTGCCGCCATTAAGTCCTTAAACGGCGTTGGGATTCCTTTTATTAAGCCATGGGAAGACAATGAGCTTTTTCTTAAACTTGAAAAAGCCAAAAAGACCGGAGCTTCAATTGTTGGAATGGATATAGACGCATCGGGCCTTATTACACTGAAGCTGATGGGTCGCCCTGTAATTCCAAGACCACCTGAAAAACTGCAAAAAATTATAGAAGCAACTTCCATGAAGTTTATCTTAAAAGGTATAATGACCCCTGATGATGCTAAACTGGCGGTGGATGTCGGTGCTTCCGGAATCGTTGTATCCAACCATGGGGGTAGAGTCTTCGATCATACGCCAGGTGTTGCGGAAGTACTCCCGAATATCTCAAAAGCCGTTGGGGGGCAAATCACAATTGTGGCTGACGGCGGGATAAGATCAGGAGGTGATGTTTTAAAGATTCTGGCTCTCGGTGCTGATGCCGTGATGATAGGACGTCCTTTTTCAATTGCAGCAATCGGTGGTCTGCAAGAGGGAGTAGAAAAATATATCGACGAGATCAAATCTGAACTTATTCAATCTATGATCCTTACCGGATGTAATGATATAAGCTCTGTTGACAAAGCTATTTTATTTGACGAATTCACCTAAATTGCTTTTACTAGTTTCAGGTTACCGTTCACAAGTAATAAAAAAGAATTATTTCCGCTTTTTAACAACACGCAACTCGTAACCCGTAACCCGAAACTCGCAATCCGTAACCTGATGCCCTATTTTACCGTTACAACCGGGCAATGAGCATTCAAAATCACATATTGTGCAGTGGAACCCATTAAAAGCTTTCCGACTTTTGATCTTCTTTTCACACCTACAATGATTTCACCGATGTTATTTTCCTGTGCAAATTCTACCAAATCCTCACCGGAGGACAAACCGCGAATTAACAGATGCGTCTTACAGGGAATGTTATTTTCTTTAAAAAGTACGTCAGCATATTCCAGACCACGTTTGGCCTGATCCATATCCTGTCGTTCTTTTTCTGTCCCTTTTACCATCGATGTAACTACATCTACTTCCCCTTTAAAAGCTATAGCATGTTTTTTTGCCAGATCTAAGGCTTCCTTGCCTGAGTTGGAACCGTCATACCCTACCAAGATTTTCATTTTTTATCGTCCTTTCATATAAATTCAAGAATAAACGCCCGGAGGAGATCGTTCTAAAAAATAAATAAAACTTATTATTCACATATTATAACAACAATCTGATATGTCAACTTTAGCATGTATATCCATTTTTCATTTGTTTTCTTATTAATAATCTGATATTTAACGTCTGGATGAGAAATTTTGTTCAAGTTAACTATGAGAGGACCAAAATGCAACTTGTTGATACCATAAATGAAATACCGATGTTTAATCGCTTTACGGAAAGCGAGAAAAAAATGTTTGCCAAGCTGGAGCATTCACTTCTTGGGTTTAAAAAAGATGATGTAATTATCAGGGAGGGGGATACATTCACATCCCTTTATCTACTGATTAAAGGAACAATTCAGATAACCAAAACAGGTTACAGCACACCAATAGCCAAACTATCCCCTGGAGCACTGTTTGGTGAAATGTCCTTCTTTACAAAAAAACCGCGTCACAGCAACGTTATTGCAAATGAAAATGTTCTGGTTATGAAACTCGATAAAGCGTTTTTTGAAAAAGTCAGACCTGAAATAAAAGATAAAATAAAAGATTATATTATTGAACTGCTCATTAATCGTTTAGATTCCATGAATGAGTCTTTAAGCAAAATATCAAACTTCGCCAGAGTCTCCACCCTTAACAAATAAGTTCCATTCTTTTAAAATTGTCAAATAAAAATACACAGACCCAAAATCAAAAGATAGTCGGAGTTATCTCCGATACCCATGGCTGTTTGCGACCTGCTGCCATCAAAGCACTCAAAAGTGCAGACCTTATCATTCATGCCGGAGATGTGGGCAAACCGAATATTCTAGAAGATTTACAAGCTATCGCTCCGGTAGAAGCAGTGAGGGGCAATATGGACATGGACTGCTGGGCACACAGACTACCGGAAACGAAGTTAATCGAGGTGGGCAGTGTATTGCTTTATGTGATTCATGATGTTTACAAAATCAATATAAAACCCGCCAAAGCAGGAGTTGGGGCTGTCATCCATGGTCACACCCACAAGCCTTCTTCCATTGAAGACCATAATGGCGTACTCTTTTTAAACCCGGGAAGCGCCACTCACCCGCGCTACAATAGCCCGGCATCTGTTGCCTTGCTTCATGTAAATGGAAAATCACTGGTCGCACAATTTGTTGAGTTTTAAGGGCTGATAATAACAAGGGTTCTCTCTAATTCAAGAAAAGGAAGTTTGTACTTTTCCACTACTAAAGACAAATTATTTTTACCTGCGGATTCTATTTCAGATTCAGATATCTTTCCTTTCATGGCAATAATAATTCCGTTCTTTGCCAGCAAAGGCAGGGCTTTAAGTATAATTTTATCCAGCCTGAAAAATGCGCGGCAAATAATAACATCAAAAGAGTTCTTATCAGGTTTTTCTTTTGCCAGTTCCTCAGCTCTTATTTGACGGGCATCAATTTCAATCAGCTTAATATTCCTGATTATATGTTTTAAGAAACTTACCTTTTTCCGCGAAGCATCGATGAGTGTAACTGACAAAGAGGGAATTAATATTTTAAGCGGAATTCCGGGGAAACCACCTCCTGAACCGATATCCAGCATTCGGCCGCATAGAGGCATGACACGTGCGGGTGCTATGGAATCAAGAAAGTGTTTAACAGCGACTTCGACAGGATCAGTAATAGTTGTGAGGTTTATCTTTTGGTTCCACTTGATCAGTTCTGTGGCATGGATGGAAAATTGATCTATTTTTTTTCGGTCAATATGAATATTAAGGTTACCGGCTCCTTCTTCGACCAGCTTTTTCCATTGTTCACTCCCAATATTCATATCATGCTTTTATGGTAACCGTTCACGGGTTCAGAGGTTACCCTCGTTCCCATGCTTCGCTGTAGGAACGTACATCCGGTTCTTAAGCGCCGGCATATGAGTGACCGACAGAGACCGATACCGCATCAGAGATCATAAAGATGGGTCTCTTTTCCGGTTCTTACACACTGGCAGTCGGCGTAGAGCGCCGGAATGAGTAGAAAAGCAACCCTGAACCTTTGAACGTTGAACCCGTGAACGGTTACCTTTTATGTAATGCAAACCCTTCTAATTTCGTTTATATCGGTAATCCCGCTAAAAACCTTTATAATACCATCTTGCTTCAGTGTAGTCATTTCCTCTTCCTTTGCAAGTGCAAAGAGTTCTTCAGTAGAGACCTGTTGTTTAATCAATTTTTTAAGTTTCGGAGTACCTTCCATTAGCTCATGGATTGCGAGCCTGCCCTTATAACCTGTTCCCGAGCAGACCTCACAGCTCCCGAGGCGTTTTATCGTAAGATCGGATGAGTATTTTATCCCTGTTTTTTCGAAATCTTCTTCTCCGTAATCCATTACAATTTCTTCGAATTCCTCTTTGGGTATATTTTCTTCTTTGCAACAGTTCTTGCACAACCTCCTTACCAGTCTTTGCGCCAGCACACCAAGAAAAGCATCAGAAAAATTAAGAGCATTAAGACCCATATCCAGCAGGCGTGTTATAGTTTCAGGCGCACTGTTTGTGTGAAGGGTTGAAAAAACAAGGTGCCCGGTAAGAGATGCTTCTATACCTATGGATGCTGTTTCTTCGTCACGCATCTCTCCTATCATGATAACATCGGGATCTGCCCGTAAAAAAGCACGCATTATTCTCGCAAAATCGAGCCCTATTCTGGGTTTTACCTCAACCTGCCTCAAGCCGGCCTGTGTGATTTCTACAGGATCTTCTGCAGTCCAGATTTTTATATTCGGTTTGTTAATATGGCCAAGAGCTGAATGAAGTGTTGTTGTTTTACCTGAACCTGTCGGGCCCACGGCAAGTACAAGACCATATGGTTTGTAGATAATCTTTTTTAAAACTTCGAGATTTCTTTCGGTTAAAGCCATATCATCTATCTTCAGGGTCCCTGCCTTGGCCAGGATTCTTAAAACAGCATCCTCAAAGCCACCTGTCGTTGGGAGTGTTGCAACTCGAAGTTCAAATGATGGTACGCCTTTTCGTTTGAATTTAATTTTCCCGTCTTGAGGTAATCGCCTTTCCGCAATATCGAGAGAAGACATAATCTTAATCCTTGAAAGAATACCCCTGGCCATGGAATTCGGAACCTTGATATATTCCTGGCATACTCCGTCCAGTCTAAAACGAATATTTGTGGCTTTTGTAATCGGAGACGGCTCTATATGAATATCAGAAGCATTTTTTCTGAAAGCGGCAATGATGCACTGATCCACAAGTTTCACAACCTTGCTGGAACTCTCATCATCATCCTCTGATACATCTTCAATATCTTCCTCTTCTTCAAAAGAAACATCCGGGATTAAATCGAAATCATCAAACCCGTCTTCAGTAGTAACTGCTTCACCAATCCGGTTAGAATCATAAAAGCGTTTTATATACTCTTCAATATCCTCTTTGATCGCAACGGAAAAATTAATCTTGGAAGTATTCAACAAAGTTTTAATATTATCGGTTTTATTCAAGTCCCTCGGATCATCAACCAGAACTTCCACTCCCTCCTTATCCCAGCTTAATGGAACCCATCCTGCATTTAATAAAAACGCTTTTTTTAATTTTCCCAGCAACTCAGAAGGTGTCGGAAAAGCTTCATCATAATTTCTGAATTGACAGCCATAATAGGCGGAAAAGGATTTACCTATATCTTCCTTACTGATCTGGTATTGACTTGTAAGAACAAATTCCACACTCTTTTTCATTTTTTTCGATAGTGCAAATGCCTTTTGAAGCTGGTCTGTTGTCACTTTTTCCTGACGCAGCAGGTAATCATATTTGGAACCGGAAGAAAGATTGGCCTGGATTGAATCGAGTCTTTTTTTAATTTCAGAATCACCAGGGTCGAGTTCAGCTGCCGTTTTATATAAATCAAGGGCCTGATCTTTATGGTCTCTCCTATCCATTTCCTTGCCAAAATAAAATTTTATGCGAGCCCTTTTCTTTTTATCCAGCCGCTGATCATTGACAAGAGATTCAATCTGTTCTACAGCTTTTGTAGGTGAATGGAGTTTAAGAATAGTTTTTGCAAATTGAGGAAATATTTTTTCAACAGGGTAATCCTGAAATATCATTTTTTCATATTCGGCCGCTGCCTCTTTATGAAGACCCATATCACTGAAAGCTGCAGCGCTGTCAAGAAGCGCAGTGTTGCTTTCATCATCAGCCATCATACTTTCTTTAAACCTTGAAATATCTTCAGCAGAAACCTGATTAGGCTCAGTCTTTTCCAAGTCTGCCAATTCCTTCTCTACTTCGCTAATCTTGGTTTTAATTATTTTAAGTGTTTGAACGTCATTTTTAGGAAGACTTGAAATAATTTGCTTATAAATATCAAGAGATTCATCGTATAATCCCATGGAACGGCAAACATCTGCCTCATTAATTCTTGTTTTTATATCTGCTTTCATTTATACCTTTTCATTCTTATTTCTTGAAAAATCGCTTAAACTTCTTCTTAGTTTTATCCTTTTTTAAAGCTCTTATGTACTTGATGAATTCGTAAAAAGTATCACTGATGGCTAAGTAGAAAGTTCCATATACGCCCCGCAGGAAGTGCCCTTGGGGTGCAAGGCGCAGTGGTTTTTCAGGGACGAGGCAATACATGTAGTATGCCGAGAGTCTGAAAAACCGCTGCAACGCAGTAGATGGGACTTTCTAC
>JAUWOH010000354.1 GCA_030612225.1 Desulfobacteraceae bacterium | reverse complement strand
TGGCAGCTATAATTCCAGACACTTTAAGTCTCTGATTCTCGCAAATCCGCATATTGACGACCCTGATATTGTTGATATAGGCCAGACAGTTGCATTACCGGCTATACCCGCAAATTTGAAACCATTACCCCAAAAGGTATGGTGGATTAAAATTGCAGACAGAAATGATCTCGAAGAAGCTTTTAAAATATTGGAAACTTTTTCGGATAATGAGCCGCCAATACGACTGATACCTTACTGGAACAGCCGCAAAGGCATAAAATTTGCTGTAATTCTTAAAAAATATTTTTTAAATGAAAAAACCGCACTGTTACAGTTAGAAAGACTTCCTTTATCAATTTCATCAAAAGGAAAAATAATATCATCGTGGGATGTGGATAATGTTTTTTTTGCAGACCCTTTTCTGCCAAGCACATTGTAAAAGTAAAGATTGTAAAACAGTTAGGCCACTAAGACACAAAGGCTCAAAGAAAATATATTATTCTTATTTTGTGTCTTTGTGCCTTAGTGGCAGAACTATTAAAAGACTCTTTGTGCCTTAGTAACTGAACTATTAACAGACTGTGAGAAATAAATGAGAGTAAAAAAGAAAATTGGAGAAATCCTTCTTGAAGGTGGACTGATAACAGAAAAACAACTTCAATTAGCCCTGCCTCAACAAAAAAAATCAAAGCTGAAACTAGGACAGTTCTTTGTTCAACAAGGGCTTCTCACCGAAACACAAATTGTTAGAGTGGTTTCCAGTCAACTAAATATAGAGCAATATTCTGCAATAAAATATGCTTTAGATACTGAACTGGCAAATATCCTTCCGGCAGACATGGCTTATAAATACCAGGTAGCACCTTTGAATAAAAGCGGACTTCTTTTGACGGTCGCCATGCTTGATCCCATGGATATCAATGCAATTGATGCAATAGAAGTCTATACTAATAACGAAATTGAAGCGGTTATTTGTACCGAGCAGGATATCAATCAGCTCCATGCAGGACTTTACGGTTCCTATTCCGGTATTGGCGGTGTCCTTGATGATATGGAAGAAATGCAATATGATAAGGAAACCGACAAAGCAGAAATTACAGAAGATGTAGAAGTAAGTTCACTTCAGGGAATGGCCGAGGAAGCTCCTGTTATTCGTCTTGTAAACTCAATCCTTTCCCAGGGTGTACGTGAAGGCGCCAGTGATGTGCATATCAGTCCTGAAAAGAACTACGTACAGGTCCGGTTCCGGGTAGATGGAAAGCTGCATGAGGTCCCGGCGCCACCAAAATCAATGTTTCTTCCAATCATATCCAGGCTCAAGATTCTCGCTAATATGGATATTTCAATATCAAGAATCCCTCAGGACGGCAGGTTTACCGTTAAAATGAAAAATAAGGAAATAAATATCAGAGCGTCCACCATGCCGTCAAT
Organism: Desulfobacteraceae bacterium; assembly: GCA_030612225.1. Lineage (GTDB taxonomy): Bacteria > Desulfobacterota > Desulfobacteria > Desulfobacterales > JAUWMJ01 > JAUWMJ01. The sequence goes on along the minus strand of JAUWOH010000354.1, from coordinate 2,389 downwards.
TTATGGCGAAAATATGGTTCTTCGTCTCCTGGATACGAGCAGTGGTGTTTATTCCCTTGAAAGACTTGGTATGTCTGAAGATGACAGAGAAAAGATCGAGAAAATGATTCGAAAACCATACGGGATGATTCTAAGTACCGGCCCCACAGGCAGCGGAAAAAGCACAAGCCTTTATTCGATTTTAAAAAATATTAACAAACCTGATATCAACATCATTACCGTTGAAGACCCTGTTGAATACAGAATTGAAAAAATACGACAGATCCAGTTGAACCGTAAAGCAGGCATGACCTTTGCCGACGGCCTCAGGTCCATACTCCGCCAGGACCCCGATGTTATCATGGTCGGTGAAATACGTGACGCCGAAACTGCTACTATCGCGGTTCAGGCGGCATTAACCGGACATAGAGTTTTTAGTACTCTGCACACGAATGACGCTGCCGGTGCAATTACAAGATTTGTTGATATGGGTGTAGAACCATTCCTTGTCTCTTCCGTCATGATCGCCTCGTTTGCTCAACGCCTGGTTCGAACCGTATGTCCGCAATGCAAAAAGCCTTTTAAGCCACCTGTGGAAATGCTCGATTTTTGGGGTCTGGACAACTTAGAAAATACAAATTTCATGAAAGGAAAGGGATGTTTTAATTGCCTTAACACCGGTTATAAAGGGCGAACCGGTATATATGAGGTGCTGGTTATTGATGATATGATACAGAAAATGATATTAAAAAACAGCACTTCCCAGGAAATTACACGCTCTGCAATTCAGGCCGGCAATCTGACTACTCTTAAGGAAAATGCAGCGGAAAAAGTAAGGCAGGGGATAACCACTTTTGAAGAGGCGAGCTCTGCTGTTTTGGTTTAGCGAAATATTCGGGCGCAGAGGAGCCTTAGCGCTAAGTGGCTTTTACGTAAGATGGACTGTGGAAGGTTTACTAAAAAAATTAACGTCGAACATCGAACGTCCAACATCGAATGTTGAATATGGTATTCTGTCTGTTTTTATAAACCGGCGGAGCAAAGCGACTCCTGAACTTTAGGCACTTTAGTTCACTTTAGCTCACTTTAGTCACTATCGTTATTGAGGGAAAAATGCCAAGTTATTCTTATAATGCCTTTGCAGAAGACGGCAGGGCCACAAAAGGTTCCATCGAAGCAGAATCACTTGAAGCTGCAAACAACCTGCTTTCTTCCAAGGGATTAATGCCGACAAATGTAAAAGAAGAAGCAAGCAGTATGAAGGGCTTTACCTTGGAATCTATTCAGGAGCAATTAACACCCATAAAGGCTCCTGATCTTATTCTTTTTACAAAACAGTTTCGCACAATGATACGTGCAGGCGTATCGATGATGCAAATATTGCAGATTTTACAGCAGCAAACCGAAAATTTGAAACTGCAAAAAATACTAGTTAAGATGCAACATGACGTAAATGAAGGCTTAAGCCTTCACGAGGCATTTGAAAAGCATCCAAAAGTATTTTCCGTGCTGTACTGCAGTATGGTGAAAGCAGGTGAAGCCAGTGGGGCGCTTCCTGAAATTCTGGATCGTCTGACTTATATCATCGAGCATGAATATAAGGTAAAATCCGATATTAAATCAGCCCTTCAGTATCCGATTATTGTAGTTTCTTTTCTAATAATTGCCTTTGTAGTACTTTTGACTTTTGTTATCCCAAAATTTGTTAATATATTTTCAAGTGCTGGTTTAAAACTTCCCCTTCCTACAAAGATATGCATGGCTTTGTATCAGTTTATGGCAAATTACTGGCTCCTTATTATCGGCAGCATATTTATATTTGCTACGCTTCTTGTCTTATTTTTAAGGACCAAACGAGGACAGTTCATAAAGGATTCTTTACTTTTAAAAGTACCGATTGTCGGGCAGTTATTGTTAAAGGCCGCTATTTCACGCTTTGCCAGCATATTTTCAATACTCCATTCAAGTGGAGTAGATATCCTTGATTCCATGGATATTTTAGCCGGAACCATTGGCAATGCTGCTGTTTCCCACGAACTGGAAGGGGTAAAAAATCGTCTGGAAGAAGGAAGAGGTATTGCCGGGCCTTTAATGGCAGCAAAATATTTTACGCCCATGGTGATTAATATGATTGCTATAGGAGAGGAAACCGGAAATCTTCAAGACATGCTTCAGGAAGCAGCCTCCCATTACGACACCGAGGTCGAATATTCCATGAAGAAAATGTCCGAAGCCATCGGGCCCATGCTGACAATCGGTCTTGCAGCTGTTATCGGCTTTTTTGCCCTGGCTATTTTTCTACCCATGTGGGATTTGACTACTATGGTGAAGTAAGCATGGCTATAAATTTAGCGTTTTTAATAGCAAAAAAATATTTCCAAGCTAACGAAGTGTTAAGTGACTAAAGTGA
>JAUWOH010000041.1 GCA_030612225.1 Desulfobacteraceae bacterium | reverse complement strand
GTCCGCCCGGCACGCGATGGAGCAACCGGCTGCAGGCATCAAAAATATCTGAAGCCACGCCACTGCGGAAGATTATTTCCCCCATCAGCAAGAATAAAGGAACAGCCACAAGGGTAAACTTGGACACCGCTCCAAACACCGCGGTCGGCAACAGGAAAAGCGCTCCGGCTCCGCCTTCCAGAAATATCCCAACCACCCCCGCCATCCCCAAACAGATGAAGATGGGACACCCTAATGCCAACAGACCCAGGCCCACAACAACACAGACAACAACTATAAAACCGGCGCTCATCCGGTCACCTGCCTTTTATATCCCTTCCTCTTCATCGATCTCCGGCTTATTATCTCTTTAAAAGATTCTATTATATCAATTACAACCTGCAATAAGAGCAAACATATCCCAACTGGAACTATCAGATAAGGGATAAATAAAGGGGTTTCCAGAAGTGAGTTTGATGTGAAACCATAGCGATATGCGGTAAGCGCCATTTTAAGCGATGTCCAGAAGAGTAAAAAGCTGAAAAGCGCCATGAGTAGAAAAAAGAGGAGATCAAGGTATCGACGCATACCTGAAGAGAACTTGGCATGTAAGTAATCCATCCTGATGTGTGCTTTTTGCTTCTGGACTTCCGCCGTTCCGATTAAGACCAGAAATACCAGCGCATACTCACTTATCTCCATGGTCCAGATGGTAGGACGATTAAAGACGTAGCGTAATATCACATCGTAGAAAATAGCCAGGGCCATGGCAAATAAAACCCACTGCGTGGCAGCTGCGGCGCCGGTGATTACCCATCGCAATGCGGTCTTTATAAGAAAATATAGTCGTTTCATCGTAGCTGCTCAGGTCGTTTAGGCTGTGGGCTATTAGGTTGTTTTTTCCTCAGCCTTCAGCCTTCGTAATCGACTGTCCAGTTTCCGGGTTTAGGGGGTTATGACATATGATTCCCAAAAGTCTACTTGCTTGAATGATAACAACCACTTAACCACTCGATTACTTGACGATGTCTAAAATCCGTGTTAATCTTTTTATTATGACTTTTTACTTGGCATTAACGCTCTTAATATTCCAGCGTTAGCCTTATATTTTCTACCAATTTTAACTATTAGTCCAAGCTCTTGTAGTTCTTTTAAATCTCTTAAAACGGTTACTCTATTTACGGTGGCATATTTTTTTGCAATACCAGGTGTTAACAATACTATCTCATCAACATCGTATTCATTATTAAGCGGCATTTGCAGGATTAATTCACGTTTTCTTTTGAAAGCTGCTTTTTTGGTATATTTCACATCAGCAAATATTTCATAAATATAATAATGCCAAAATATAGAAAATTGACCTTCCTGAATAACATATAGATTTTCTTTAAGGCCATCGCGAAAACCCTGAATAGCATATTTTAAAAAATCCGTTAGGTCTCCTTTCTCTCTGGCTTGATCTAATTGTCTATAGTATTCCGGTCTTGTTTGGTTATAGAAATTTGATAAAATATGGGAAACTATACTTGGTAGTCCGGCACGCAATAAAATATAAAATTCAAGAAGACGTCCAGTTCTGCCATTGCCGTCACCAAATGGGTGTATCCACTCGATATAAACATGAGTAATAATTGCTTGAATTACTAATGTTGGAAAATTTTGCCCATCATTATAATGAAATTCTCGTCTTAGCCACGAGCAGAGTCGTTCAACTAAATCAGGGACATATTTATAATCAGGAGCCAAGTATTTGGTAACAACTCTATTGTCATTCCTAAATTTACCTGGGATTGCATCAAGGTGTTTGCCAAGATTTTTCCCAACCATGCGGTGAAACTCCTTAATGAGTTCTGGATTAATTATGCTATCTTTATTTTCAACAACTATCTTGTGCAGCAGAGTGTTAAAAGCTTCAAGAATATTCTTTACTTCAATTTCAAGGTATTCTTTACTTGGAGGCAACCGCCACCCCTCATCCAGTTTTTCGATTTCCTCTTGGCTAAGTGTATTCCCTTCAATTGCTGTGGTTGCCTGGGCACCTTTTATCAGGGAAACACGAAGGAACTTGTTTCTATCCTCTGGTGTTAAAGGGATATCCGTAAGGGTATTAACATATGTCTCACATTCTCCTAACATATATGCACAATCGGTATCGATACTCCATTCTCTGCGGAATGATATGTGTTTGTATTTTCCCATTTTGTTGCCTAATATATTGTCTAAAGTTTACAAAACAACCATATTATTTGTAATATTCATTGTCAAGAAAATAACATAAGTCATATCGTCTCCGCATCACTTACAAGCAGAAAAACAGGCAGTTGTAAATGTTACATCCATGCATCAACAACCTTATGAAAAGAAACTCTTAACCTATGGACGTTTCCATAGTCCTCACAAGTTTAAAGGTTGAATACGTCACTCTGTTTTCCTATTCTTTTTCCATTTCCTTTTCTTTCAGGCGGTTCTTCCAGTATCCTGGTTTACGTTTACAATGTGCGACCGCTATAATCTGAATTTTTTCTTTCGACGTCAGATAGATAACAGCGAAAGGGAACCTTTGTATTATATATCGTTTCGTTCCAGCCTCATAATTTGGCCATAATTGGGGATTCTGAACAATATAAGATTCCGCCTTTTTCACTTCAAACAGGAAATCCAACCCAAGGCCATCGACTTTATCATCGTACCAGCTTGCAGCCTCTCGCATTTCTGACTTCACCTCTGGATGATATTCAGCTTGTCTTAACATAATCGCCTAAGATATCTTTCCACATTTCCTCTGCCGATATCATTTGTACTCTGCCGGATTTAATTGCTTCGACCCTTGCTCGAATTTCTTTTCGCCAAGCAGTATCAATCGCATCTTCATCTTCAGTAATTGCCTCCAAACTGTGAATTATCCAATAGGCGAGAGCCGCTTGTTCTTCTATAGATAAGCGAGACACCCCTTCTTTTATATCGCTAATGTTCATAAATCCTCCTTTCACTTTGATATTTATTGATCTTGAGATGTCTTGGAATAACGCCCCGAAGGGGGCCATCGTCTCCGCATCACCTACAAGCAGGGAAACGGGCAGTTGTAAATGCTGCATTTTCCTTAAACTTGGCAAATGTTACATCCATGCATCAACAACCTCATGAAAAGAAACTTTTAACCTATGGGCATTTCCATAGTCCTCACAAGTTTAAAAGTTGAATACGTCACTCTGTCTTCCCATATAGGTTATGTGGTTTTTTCTATTTTATTAATTATGGCTTGTTTAATTGCTTCTGAGTTTTTGTTGTTTTGTTTCAAAATGCCTATTATGTAATTTAAGTAAGCATCATTCTTTGTGTTTAAATCACAAAGACTTGCCACTCTCGAATTAGAAATCATGCCTTTATTATTAAATACTTTTAAGATGTTATTATAATCTTTTGACTTAATTAATTTATCAAATGATGTTTTGATTTCAGTATATATATCTTTGAAATCTTGTCTTCCCCAAAATTTATTCAAGCTACTTTCTAATTCCTCAAATTGTTTTACTGCTGAATTATCTATTGCAGACTTAAAAATTTTCTCAATCATTGCGATTGTATGCTCCAATGCCTGTTTTTCAGCTTCTGTTTCAAAGAATGAAATAACATTCTCTTTGACAGATGAAAAAATATCATCAGGGTTTTTCATCATACATTTTGCAACTATCTTTACTATTTCCTCTAAAAGAAGAAAATTCTCAATTTCTGCCACTATAGTAACCCAAATATCAGGGGTTTTTATATGCTCAATTTCTTCATCTGTTCTTCTATCTCGGTCTATTAATCCAAACGATTCGATGTTGTGAAATCCCTTTTGTTCATTAAAAGATTTTGTAGTTTCAAAGACTTTTTGGCAACTTCCAAGCGGTTTTATTGTATAGTCTGTAAATATTAATTGTAATAATTTATAATCAATACTTGAATCATCACCTTCAATAAAAAGAATAGGCTTTCTGCTACCTAAGATTTCAAGATATAATTGTTCTGGAAGTTCTAAATTATCATTTAATATTTCATAATCCCAAGAGGTTCCGTCAAATCCTTTTGCCCAAACCTTGGTTGCATCTTGACGAGAAGAAGCAAAATCTATATCGTGAGTAAGATAGATAAAAGTACAGTCTATTCTTTCTTGTTCTATTTCATCCCAAAGCTTTTTAGTAATTGATTTATGAATGTGCATTTCTGGTTCATCAATAATGATTATTGAGTTTTCTGGAACAGAAATAACTTCTCCAATCAAGTAAAATATAACTCTTTCACCATCACTCATTTCAGAAGCATTATATCGACTATCAGGGGTTTTTATTGGATATGTTTCGATCGAACCCGCTTTTTTAACAAGTTTTCTGTATGGTAAAACATACTCCCATATATTCTGTATTCTATCTAATTTCGTTATTGGCTTTTCTGTTCCTTGCCCCGGTTTGTATTCTTCTTTAAATTTTATTGATTCTTCATATTCTTCGGTATGCAAAAGAATCATTAATTTATCGTAATCATTTAACAAAAATGTATTTGGATTTTGCCCCCACCTACTACCTATCTTAAACTGAATATTCTTTGACGGGTTATTTTCGTTAAAATTACCATACAAGAATTCTGATTCTGCTCTTAGTTTTGATTTTGGACTTACTTCTTTGGGCATAGATAAAGATTTTTGAGCCGATATCCTATGTGTTTCTTTGTTATATCGATTCTCAATATCCGTACCCAATCGAGTTTTTCCTGATCCGTTCGCTCCAATTACAACAATATTTTTGCAGTCAATTGTTATGGGTTCTTGTGAGTTTAATTTTTTAGGTAATATTATATTCATTAATTTCCTTTCTTTTAATGCACCAAACTATGATGCACTCGTAAAAAGTCGAATTTTCTCTCTCTTCCTTGATGGGAGAAGGTTGGTGCAATGGTTCACCGTTTTTTTATTTTATCTCCACCTCAACCACATGCGACGTGTCCACTCCAACAATATCTACCACTTTTACCATAATTTTATATTTTCCAGACTTTACAAAAGTATGCGGCGAGGTAACCATTTCAATCTTTTGATTCTTTTTGGTGCGGAACGACTGCCAGATATTCTCGAAAATATAATTGCCCGTCCAGGCTTCTTTTACTTCGCCGTCTTCTTCTAACTGAATAATTTCCTTTTTATCCTCGTAATCAAAATCAACGGACCAGTAATCAATCCAGTCTATCCAGTTTTTGGTGAGCATCTCCCGTTTTAAAATACCGCTTTTGTCTTTGCTTAGTTTGGTGATCTGTCCATTTTCTATTATAACCTTTGACCTGCCTTTTTTCAGCGACTGTTCCAGTTCCTTCAGATCATCCTGCGTGTAGTAGGTTATGAAATTGGTCAGTTCAATTTTAACGGTTTTGTCTTTGATGTGCGGCTTGACTTGCATGTAAGCCACATCGTAAAACTTGACCTGTCCCTTTTCCACTGCCCGTTTGTCAAATGCTTCCCTCGGGATGTAGCGCAGGCGGATGTCCACGCCCTGCCGGCGCAGTTCGTCTTTGATGTAAGGCACCAGTCCCATTTCAAACTCAAATCCCAAAACATCGACCTGTGTAATGAGATTTTCCCGACACTCCTCAAACACATCTTCCACTAACGATTTTGTGACCGGCACGCTTAACGGCCCCACATGCACAAAACGCCCCGCTTTTTTACCGTGCAGATAGTTGTACCCCTCGATCCGCTGTGCCGAGTAGCCTTCAAGAATCAGACTGATATATTTCTCCTGTTTGGCTTCCAGAAGTTGTTCCTGCTGCTGTTGCGGGATGTTGGCGGGCACGCCGAAGAAAAATTGGCGTTCGTATTTGCCTAAGTTGAGCACCTCAAAAGCACGGTAAGATTTGGCCTCTTTCTTCAATTCCCGCTGCACGCCAATCACGCGCTTGCGTGTGGTGTGAATGGCAAATCTGCCCAGGTCGCAAGCAATCCACTTTCTGCCCAGTTTCTCCGCCACCGAAGCTGTGGTGCCACTGCCACAGAAGAAATCTGCCACCAGATCGCCCTCGTTTGAATGCCCTTTTATTACTCGCTTTAAAAGTCCTTCTGGTTTTTGTGTTGGATACTTTAAGTTCTCATAAGCAGTTGGGCTTAAAATTTTTTGAACTTCTTTTCCTTGCCACCAATCATCTAAAGTTGCCCCCTCTTCGCTTAACACATATTTATCACCTTTTACTGCTGTCAAACCTCTTTCAATTGTTCCAGAAGTATATGGTCTATATTGTTTATTAAAAATCCAATCTTTGCCATTTTTTGCATACCAAAACAAAGAGTCCCATTTTTTATGGTAGTAATTTTTAGGTGCAGAACCACCTCCATAACACCAAGCAATTTCATTTATTAAATTTTTTAAGCCAAAAATGTCATCTAAAAGTAATCTTAAATATCCATTTACTCGCAAATCACAATGCACATAAATACTTCCATCCTCCGCCAGCAGTTGGTGCATCAGTTTCAGCCGTTCGTACATCATGGAAAGGTAGGATGAAATGCCCCGTCCCCAGGTGTCGCGGTAGGCGATCTCTTCGATAATGGACTGCTGTTTGGTTACGCTATCGCCATTCACCTTAATGTTGTATGAAAAATCCGCGCCCACGGCAAAGGGCGGGTCGATGTAAATCAGTTTTAGTCCGCCCTGTTTTTCAATTTCTTCCCGCATCGGCCCGTTTACAAGCGATGAGAGAATCAACCTGTTATCGCCCCAGATCAGTTTGTTGGTCCAGCCTTTGAGTTGCCTGCCTGTGGTATCAAAAAAAGTTAGTTGTGTCGGCGCAACTTCCTTGCGGGGTTCGTCGATATGTTCGATGGAATGAAAGGGCAGCGCCGCATTGGTCACGGTTTCATTGCGCCCGTTCCAGAACAGGAAAACATCCTCGTCATCGGCAAAGAGTTTGTAAATATATTCTTTGGGCAGGGGTCTGCCTTCTTTGATAGAGTCGATGATTTTCTGTTTTTCGCTGTCGGATAGATTTATTTGTGCCATAATATTTCCCTTTAATTCATCATTAAGGCACGGCATGCCGTGCTTGTACATTCGGGTTTTCTTTATCCAATTCCCATTTTAATGGATTGTTGATAATATATTCGCGGTTGCGGTTTAATTCGTTTTCATCGCGAATTATATGTTCCCAATAATTACGTTGCCACAATTTGCCATTGAATGGTTGCCACCCATGTTGTTTTACACTACGAATATATTCATTGATTGTCATGGTTTTAAACCATTGAACAATTTTTTGTAGGGGCGAACCTGTGTGTTCGCCCAATGTGTGTTTGCCCAACGTGTGTTCGCCCAACATGTGTTCGCCCGAATGGTGTTCGCCTAATGAATCTTCAGGGCAGACACACAGGTCTGCCCCTACGGTCCCAACGTTTTGAATAATGGCATGGACATGATTGGGCATAATAATGAATTCATCACATCGTATATCACGAAATTTATTTACCAATTCAAAATACCATTTTTTAATCATTTCACCTGCGTCATTTAATACCATTTCCCCATCTGCAACATTCCCCAACAAACATTCCCGGTTCCGGGTAACAATTGTAATGAAATATTCACCCGCTTGTGAATAATCATATTCTTTTAATCTGATTGACCGGCGGTGATGTTTTTCGGGATTGCATTTCATTTTATTGAAAACAATTTGGTAATTTGTTCAAGCGATTTCAAATCCTTTTCGTGTTTTTCCCAGGTTTCCTGCTTCACATACAGTGGAAAATATTGGCGTTCATTCTGCGCGGCATCGACGTCGCTGCACCAGATTTGCAGGCGTTTTATCTTGCGCACATCGTCCAGATCCTCCCTGCCTTTGGTCTCGGCAATATAAATCTCCTGTTCGGTCTTCTTGATGAAAAAATCAGGGTGAAAATCGTGGATATTGCCGTCCTCGCCCTGATACTCGATCTTGAAATTGAGGGTTTGATAATTTTTGGCAAAGGAAATAATATCCGTGCAGTTTTCCAGAAAGGCGGCAAATTCCAGTTCAAACCGGCTGTCGCCGATGATTTTATTGAACACGCTTTTCTGCGCCACCAGATAGGGCTGGTTATCCACCACCAGCGGCCTGGCTTTGCGCAGGGAGATAAAATTTCTGATTTGAGCGGAACCCTTGTCTTTGACGGTCAGGTCATCGATCGCCTTTTTGAATGTGCTGTATAGGGTCTGTTTTGCCTCCACTTCGGAGAGATTCCTTAAAATATTGGGGTCTTCAATGTTCATGCCTTTGCCAAACAATTTGTGCCGAATAAACTGCTCCATCTTGGGATAAAGAATATTGAACCCGCTCACCAGGCGGCTTTCTTTCAAAATGGCTTGCGTAAAAAAACCGACCACATTGCGGTAATCGGGAAGCGTATCGGTAAACTCGATTTTATGGGAAAATTCGCCATCGATATCGGTGAACACGATTTCTTTCAGTTCATTTTCACTGAATTGTTTCAGGTGAATGAGGGCGGCGTGCATGGCGTCAACCTGAATATCCTCCAGATTTTTATAATCCCGATGGATACGCGGGGTCAGCACAGGAATGGGAATATCCAGTCTATCCAGATCCTTTTTTTCATTGTCGCTGTCGATTTCCACAATAATCGGGTTGCGGGATTTACCCGTTTCTCCCATAGGGCGATAGCCGAATTCCACGCCCTCGGTTTTAATAGATTCCACAAACTCGATAAAGGCAGGCGTGCCCACCACCACCAGTTCTTCTTTAACATCCATGCCGAACATTTTGCGCAAGCCTCTCCCTATCGTTTGCTCGGGTAAAATATTAGAAGGCGCCTTAAAGGGACGTAATCCTACTATGGTCATCACATTGCGCACGTCCCAACCTTCACGCAGCATCATCACCGACACCACGGCTTTGTAAAGCGATGTATCTTCATCGACCGCATCCGCCGCCTTGCGCAGTTTCTCCAGTTCATTCTTATCTCTTTTGGATACAGCGCTTTCCGATATTTCACCGCTTTTTTTGGTGTGAATGAGAAGCACGGCTTTTTTGAATTCGGGATAGTTGTCTTCCAGATAGTCTCTGGTCTGATTGGCTTCTTTGGTATCCAGCGTCATTACAAACAGAATGGGCGTTTTCCGGCTTTTCAGTTCGTCGAACTGTTTTTTCCATTCGATATAACCGAGATGAATGTAGTCTTTGTAACGCTCCACAAATTCGGAGGACGTCTTTTCACTCAATTTTGCCCGTGACGCCTCATCGGGCAATACAGGCGATTTGACAATTCTTTGTTTAATGGCTTCCACCAGCGGATAATCGCAGATGGTTTGCGCAAAAATGGCGCCGTCATTGTGTTTCGGCGTGGCGGTGTTGTCTATTTGCAGGGAAATTCCCTTGCCCTGTTTCAGTTTCAAGTGATTGTCGATGTCTTCGATACTTTTGAACCACTGCATATTTTCATCGTGAATATGATGCGCCTCGTCGTTCATCACCACCAGGTCTTTTATTTTGGCGCTGCGCAGCACTTTCCCCAAATCCATGCCCTTGGACGTATCCGCATCGGCAGGCGGTTTTTTGCCCAAAAATTCTTCTTCCAGCGATAGTTCTCGATCTTCGTTCAGATAGACGCGGTGAATATTGGTCAGGAATAGATTGCCTTCTTCGGTGATCGGTTTTAATTCATCTTGAATATGCAAGGTCAGATGATAAAAATCATTTTGCCAATCTCGGTCGGCATAGCCATTTTCGGGAATTAGCGGGTCTTGTTTAAAAATTTTAAAATCATCGAAATCTTTACGCAGCCGATTCAATACGATGATGTTCGGGGCAATAATAAGAAAGTTTCTGGAAAGGTCGGATTCCGGTTCATAGAGTTTATGAAAATACGACCAGACCAGGACAAGACTCAATACCTTTGTCTTACCTGTTCCTGTCGCCATTTTAATAACGTATCGTGGCCAGGATTCGGGAAACATACCCGTGCTGATTCTGCCCGATGAATCGAAGCGCATGAGTTCATGTTTGTCTTTGGCTTTTGCAATCTCATACAGGTAAATTATTGATTCGGCGGCTTCCCTCTGAGCAAAATAATATTGAAAAACATTGCCGTTTTTCTTATGGCCATCGGGTTTGAACCAAAATTGCAGCAACGCTTTTGTCGTCTCCGATGCGCCTGCATAATCGCTGTCCCGCCATTCTTTTACAGTTAGACGAATTTTATAAACCAGCGGCGGGATAAGTTGCTCGTAGGCTTTCTCCTGCAAATCTTCCTGCGACGGCGCCCAGCGGACATTCGGATCGAGTATCTGAAATGGATTCTGTGGAAATTCATTCATTTGTTGCTTTACCTTCATTTGCACAATTCATAAGAAGTGGTGATTTAGTGTTTGTTATCAATTATACGCTCAATTTTATAGCGGTATAACGGCTGCGAGATGAAGCAAAGAATTTGATATCATTGAGATTATTCGTCGCGGAGTTTACCCTGAGCTCCAGATTCTTCGTCGCTTCGCTCCTCAGAATGACATGAGCGAAGGGCTCCTCAGAATGACATGAGCGAAGGGCTCCTCAGAATGACATGGGCGAAGGGCTCCTTAGAATGACATGATGCGGACTTCTAAGTAGCGCCTGAACAAAAACCCCGTTCAGACACGGTTTCGAGTTAAAAAAAGAAAGCAATCTCAGCGAGTTTGAATTTTCCAGTCAAAACTGAAAAACTATATTTCAGGGTTTTCGTTCAGGCACTAAGTAACTTAAATTTGCAAATAAGGAGTTAGAGGGGTCAGGGCTCAACATTCACTTTTTGTTCACCGGTGTTTGCGTGTCTTAACGCTGTCATTCCTACATCTTCTCCAACCCGGTCAACCCACCAGTCGATTACCGGTTTAATCGCCTTGTCAAAGGCCATTACCTCCTCTTCAGTGAGGTACAACGGCTTCATTCCTTTCTTTTCATAGAATGGAATCAACTCACTGAGCAGTTGGTCATCGTTTATTATGCTTCCGGAAGAACCTATGTATCTGCTCTCCCACTCAATCGCTGCGCTCATAAGCGCCTTTCGTACGTCTTCGGGCCAGCCATTCCACTTATTCCATAACACATATACAGGGGTATTTACATAAGACATTGGATAAACCAGCATGTACTTGCAAAACTCTTCGATACCACGTCCCTGTGCCGTCCAGGGGTTCATCAGTACACCGTCAATCACCCCTCTCTGAAGCGCCTGGGGAATATCCGCAGAGGACATGGTCACCGGAGAGGCGCCCATCGCCTGAATAATTTTAGCCTCGACTTTACCGGCAACCCTGATTTTTAGTCCCTTCATGTCTTCTGGTGTTTTTACAAGCTTCTTCCTCGTCCAGAGAAACTCAGGAACTCCACCGGAAGTAGCAAGCTGAAACAGGTTTTTCTTTTTCAATTCATTGTTTTGCAGTTTCGCAAGCGGGGTATCTATTTTTAGCGCCTCGTAGGATTTGGTGATATTTTCCCAGACGGGGAGCACCTGGATACCTATGATCGGGCAGGCTCCAAGAAGATAGGAGCCGGTTTGAAAAATCAGATCTGTTGTTTCCGCCTGCAATCCGGGGAGAAGCAGCTTTCCCTCCAGGAGTGTCCCGCTGAAATATGCATCGAGCTGAACGACACCTTTGCCTCGCTCATTTACTATATCGATAAAGTGCTTTTGCCCGGCGTAAAGGTACGGATAACCGACTGGGATGTATGAGGCTATGGTTAGCGTCATCTCTTTATGGCTGCTTCGCTGTTTTGCTTCTAAATCTGCCGTAGACGCCAACAGAAATACCATAACCACGGTAAGAACAGACACAAAGCGCTTTCGCTGATTGTTGAATTTCTTTCTCATTTGTAACTGCTCACCGCAGAGAGCGCAGAGCTCCCAGAGAAAATATTCTTGTAAGCCAGGAACTAAAATCGTTAAATTGTTGAGTCGTCGAGTAGTTGAGTGGTCCAAAGACATTCACCACCTAACCCGGACAGGTCGGAAAAGTTCATAGCTCATAGCTTGTAGCCGAAAGCTGAAAACCTTTTATTGGGTTTAGCGCATCAACACAGTTGATAGCTCACAGCCGAGTAGTTACGCACGGACAAACGAGTTTGTCCATGCCACCCACCCGTCAGTTAATCCTAAGGCTAATTGTTTTGTCATCTCTGCGTTCTCGGCGAGCTCTGCGGTGAACGCTTATCTCATTTGTAACTGCTCAGCCCAAATAATCCCTGATTACTTTTGCCAGTTGTTCCAGCTTAAGATGGTAGCCTTTTCCATCCTTCCTGCTGACGCCCCGGATCAATGGCTTCATCCAATCCTTCGCATGGGGTCCATTGTATTCCTCAAGCATTTTCATCCTCTGTTCATCGATATTTATCAGAAGTCCTCTGATATATTCAGCATCCTTAAAACTGGCGGCTCTTACGGCATCTATCTTGCGCTCCATGGTATTTCTCTGTATTCTCTGAAGATGCCTGCGGTCCTGGGAACAATCATTTACCACAACATCTATATTATTCTCCACAGCATATCTCATTATATCATACGTTATCTCTCTGGAGATTGCCGGCGAGACGTAGATCTCCGACAGATATTTACCTTCGATTGATTTGCCGACCACGGAATCAAAAATATACAGTTCGCCGAGTTTCCGGAAATACTCCAGCGCCCTTTTGTCACCCACCTCGTTCATCTCACTCAGATGCAGGATATCGGTAGATCCAAGCTCACTAAGACCTAACTGGTGCAGGCCGACACCCTCCAGCCAGTGTATCCCCTTTTTGTCAATCAAGAACTCCTTCAGTTCAGGGGTCGGCGGCGTTATAACGCTTACATAGTCCATTATTTCCACGGCCATCTCAAGATTATCCAGGACCTTCTTGCTAAAACGGGTTGCCCCTATGTGGAATTTTATTTCGTTTACCCCACAGTCATGCAGCTCCTTCAGTTTATCCCTGGTGACAAGCAAACCATTTGTGACTATCATCTGATAGATATGGTTATGATATCTGGAGACGAAGCGGGACAATCTGAGGACTTTGTCCAGATATATAAACGGCTCCCCACCCGAATATTCGATGCATCGGACATTTGAACCCGTCCATATTGCTTTCGGATTATTAAACGCATCCATGATCTCTTCAATATGATATTGGTCATTTATGAGATCAATACCCTCCGGCTGCGCCCACTTTTCCTTCTTTGTGCCCTGGGCGCAATATATACAGTCCAGATTACATTTTTTGCCGGCATAGAAACACAGGTATCCCCCAGACTTACAGGCCTGGCATCCCTTTGACAGGGCCTTGCCGCTGTGTGGTTTTGTCCACGCACACAACCCACGATCGTGCAGTTCGATAAGGTCTTTCAGTTCCTCTTGCCTCCTGCGGATTCTCTCTGTGAATTCTATCCGGCTTAATATTGGATATGCGGTATTTATTTCAATATCCGTCCCCATAAATAATCCTTAGCCTCCAATTTTTGTAAGCGTTTAGGACTTGAAATTGGAAATTAGAAATTTGGAAGAGATGAAACGAGTTGACAATACAAAAGCATGAAGGCTAAATTTCCAATTTCCAATTTCAAGTTTCTAATTTCACGAGAAGTTACATTCAAAGCTATCAACAGTTGAACCGTGAACCGTTTTTAACCCTGCAAATGCTTACATCGCATCTTTATCACTCTGTTCTACAGCCCGGTCAATTTCGGCTCTGAGCTCAGGCGGCAGACCCGGAATATCGACTTTCAAAAAGCCCCGCACAATGGTTGAAATAGCCTCATCTTCATTCAGGCCACGAGACAT
>JAUWOH010000378.1 GCA_030612225.1 Desulfobacteraceae bacterium | reverse complement strand
GATCTTTCTAAAGATAATGATCCTGAAATATTTCTTGGAGCGGCACTGGCCAGCAGTGCCACAGAAAACGGGGATATATGTCTTGATCTTGGATCATTTTCTGAAAAGCAAGTGATGGAAGAGCAAAACGGCAAAAGGCCTGTGATATTTCCAAAGCTTGACGTGTGGCTGGAAAAATTAAGAAAAAGTCCTGTGGTGGGAAACCCCGGAGAATTTTGTCCACTTATACTTGACGAAAATAACAGGCTATATCTTTATCGCTATTGGGAGTATGAAAAAATACTGTCTGAATCAATAAAAAGACGTGTCAAAGAAGATGTAAAAGATATTGATGTAGCATTATTAAAAGAGAGCTTAAAAAAGCTTTTTCCGGAAAAATCAGGAAATGATATAGACTGGCAGAAAGTAGCTTCACTAACAGCAGCGATTAAAAGATTTTGTGTTATTTCCGGAGGACCAGGTACAGGCAAGACATATACTGTTGCTAAGATTCTTGCAATTTTGCTGGAGCAGGCAAAAGGTGAAAAGCTAAGAATATTTCTTGCTGCGCCAACAGGGAAGGCAGCTGCAAAGCTTGGAGAATCGATTAAAAAGGAAAAAGCCAATTTACATTGCAGCGATGAGATTAAAGAGGCATTACCTGTTGAAGCATCCACAATACATAGAATGCTAAAGACAATACCTGGTTCACCATATTTTCGCTATAATTCAGAAAATCTGCTTCCTGCAGATGTAGTTATTGTAGATGAAGCCTCCATGGTGGATCTTGCTCTTATGTCAAAGCTGATTTCTGCAATCTCGATGACTGCCAGGCTGATACTTATAGGAGACAGGGATCAACTGTCTTCCGTTGAAGCCGGATCAGTACTTGGCGATATATGTGACCGCATCGGCATTTATAGCTTTTCAAAAGAGTACTGCCGCAAGATTGAAAAAATAACAGGTAATAATATCGGCTCTTCAATCAAAGCGACTAAAAAAAAGCAAGGGTTATCTGATTCTATTGTTGTTTTGCAGAAAAACCGGCGATTTGATGAAAGCAGTGCAATATGGAAAATAAGTCAGGCTGTAAACCATGGAGACTGGAAAGATGTGTTATCTCTTTTAAAAAACAAAGAGGGCGGGCAGATTAAATGGGAAGAATTAAAAGCATCAAAAGATAATTACAGCATCATAGCCAAAAAGATAGTTGATGGTTATTCGGATTATCTTAAAGAAAACGATCCCCTTAAAGCTCTTGAACTATTTAACAGGTTTAAATTATTGTGCGCATTGAAAGTAGGACCTTATGGAGCATACAGCTTAAACCGGCTGGCCGAAGAAGTGCTGAAAAAGGAAAAACTAATAAGGCCGGATATGTCGGATGAATATCCATGGTACAGAGGCCGGCCGGTTATAATTACAAGCAACGATTACAGCTTGGGACTTTTTAACGGAGATATAGGAATAACTCTCCCGGATTCTGAATCGGACAGTAATAAACTTTATGTTTATTTTCCTGGAACTTCCGATGAAGTGAGAAAATATTCACCTTACAGGCTTCCTGAGCATGAAACTGTTTTTGCAATGACAATCCACAAGAGCCAGGGATCAGAATTTGACCACGTATGTCTTATTCTCCCTGACAGAGACTATCCGGTTTTAACAAGAGAACTTGTTTACACTGGAATCACCAGGGCTATGAAGAATGTATTGATATGGGGAAATGAAAGTGTTATTCAAACTTCTGTTTCACGTAAAATCATGAGAACCTCAGGACTTAGGGATGCTCTATGGCAGACCTCGTTGAGTGGTTAAGTGGTTGAGTAGGAAAGTAATTATTATTATTTCCGGGCGCTATAACTTTTCAAACACCAAATGTCCATTTTTTTAAGTAAATAATCAATATGATCATTATAACAACAACTTAACGAAATCTGTATGGGAAGAAAAGAACCTATATTAGGATGTATCTAACGTTAAATCGGACTTTTTACGAGTCCATTAAATTTAGGAGTCAATTGAAATGAGTTGGTTGGAAATAGGATTATTCGGTTCCGTTGTATTCGCAGCATATCACTTTCAGCAAATTAAAATAACTTTGAAAAGTAAAGGGCATGATGTTAATATTTTTACCGGATGGATTGCTGATTATCGAAAGTTTAAGGAATTAATTCTCTCTGAAACGGACAAAGAGCTAAAAATTAAATATCAAGGGAATCTAAACGGTTTTCGTTTAGCCTTAGCGGGTTCCGCTGTTATTGCAACTTTAATTGTTTTTGGGAAAACTTAAATATTAACCCTACAACGCAACTTACCAGTTTTATCTATCAACAGCTTCTTTTTATGTTGTGCATAGTGTTGCGAATCACGGGTTACGGGATACGGGTTATAAAAAGGATTATTCCCGATTCACAACTCGCAACACACAACTCGTAACCCGAAACACCTACGTGATAGGCAACAAACAAGCTAAAAAAGACGTATTTTGGTTATCGATAAATGTCGTTGTAGGGTTAATCATTCATAGCTTTCCTGAAAACAGAGCTTCCAGGTAAAACCTGGAAATAGGATTGCTTTTGTTGAAACTGTGATCTTTGTTTTCATTTTTCATTTTAATTTCATTTCTGATACCTGATGCCATTGTTTTCCCAAGTTCAACGCCAAACTGGTCAAAAGGATTGATTCCCCAGATAAATGCTTCAAACACGGTTTTCGCTTCGTAAAAGGCAAGAATGCGGCCGACATTTTCAGGTGAAAGGTCATTTAGAAGAATTGTTGACGAAGGCCGGTTACCGGAAAAATATTTTGCCCTGTCTTTTGAATCCTTTCCAACAGCAAGAGCCATCGGTTGTGAAATAAGATTTGACCACAACTCCTGATGGTTTGTAACTCCTTTTGATCTATTTTGATATTGATTATACTGGGGTGTTACAACCCCGATAAAATCGATGGGGAAGGGACGTCCCTGGTGTGCAAGTTGAAAGAATGAATGCTGTGCATTTGTACCGGGCTCGCCAAAAATAATCTGCCCGGTATTTATGTCAAGGGGCTCACCGTTCATTTGTACGGATTTGCCGTTGCTTTCCATATTAAGCTGCTGGATATGAGGTGCGAGCTTAGACAATGGGGTTGCGTATGGAATTATTCCCAGGGCCGGGTATCCTAAAAAATTATTGTTCCAGATTGAAATAAGTGCGGCAATAAGTGGAAGGTTTTCTTTGTCTGGAGCATTGTTTGCATGAAGGTCCATCTCATTTGCACCTTTTAAAAAACTCTCAAAAACATCGTATCCAAGGTAGAGACTAAGTGGAACACCACCAACTGCGGAAGTGACGCTGTATCTTCCACCTATAAAATCAAACATGTGGAAAGAGTCAAGAATCGGGGCGGCAGGATCATCTCCGGGACTTCCTTTGCTGGTAACTGTAATAAAATGTTTTGAAGGATCAAGTCCTTTATCTTCCATGAATATGCGGGCCTGGTTGGCATTGGCCATGGTTTCCGCTGTTGTATAGCTTTTGGAAATTACAATCCATAGAGTTGTTTCCGGGTTTATGCGGGATGTGATTTGACCGAAATTGTGGATA
>JAUWOH010000058.1 GCA_030612225.1 Desulfobacteraceae bacterium | reverse complement strand
TAAGGATCGCCCACTGTGTCACCGGTTACGGCTGCCTTGTGAGCATCGCTTCCTTTGCCTCCAAGGTTTCCGTCTTCTATGTATTTTTTTGCATTATCCCATGCAGCTCCACCTGTTGTCATGGAAATGGCAAGAAATACGCCGGTAAGAATACTTCCTATTAAAAGCCCGCCAAGGGCAATTTTGCCCAGGATGAAGCCGACAAGAACAGGTACAATAACCGGGATAAGCGCTGGAACAACCATTTCCCTTAAAGCAAATTTGGTAACAATATCGACACATGCTTTGTAGTCAGGCTTTGCAGTTCCTTCCATGATGCCTGGAATCTCTTTAAACTGGCGTCTTACCTCGTCAACAACCGCCCCACCGGCTCTTCCAACGGCCTCCATGGCCATAGAGGCAAAAAGAAAGGGTAGAAGACCACCTAGAAAAAGACCTATGATAACATTTACATCACCTAAATCAAATTTTAATTCACCAGTACCGCCGTGCATGGCAAACTCCTGTGTATAGGCAGCAAAGAGTACCAGGGCCGCGAGACCGGCTGAACCGATTGCGTAACCTTTTGTAACGGCCTTAGTGGTGTTTCCTACGGCATCAAGGGGATCTGTGACTGCACGAACGCTTTCATCCATTTTCGCCATTTCGGCAATACCGCCGGCATTGTCCGTAATCGGTCCGTAAGCATCGATGGCAATAACCATACCGGTCATGGAAAGCATTGACATGGCTGCCATGGCAAGACCATATAATCCTGCGAAATAATTCGAAAGCCAGATGGCAAGACATATTGCAAGTACCGGAGCTGCTGTTGACTGCATGCTCACGGCCAGGCCGGCAATGATATTTGTTCCATGCCCTGTTGTTGAGGCCTGGGCAATATCCTTAACCGGTTTGCGGATGCCCGTGTAGTACTCTGTAATTATAACGATTACAAGGGTAAGAACAAGACCCACAAGGGTTGAATAATAAATCGACATTGCAGAGATACCCGGGATGTCCCCCATCATATTTCTACATATAAAAAAGAATGCAATGCCTGCTATGATAGCGGCACCGAACATGCCCTTGTACAAAGCACCCATGATATACTCGCTTTTGCCCAGACGTACAAAAAATATCGCGATAATAGATGCAAAAATGGAGACTGCACCCAGAGCAAGCGGAAATTCAGTTGCAATGCTGACGCCTGGAAAAAGAAGATTACCAAGAAGCATGGCTGCAACTGCTGTAATAGCATAAGTTTCGAAAAGGTCTGCGGCCATTCCTGCACAATCGCCGACATTATCACCGACATTATCTGCAATGGTAGCCGGGTTTCTGGGATCATCTTCGGGAATACCTGCCTCAACTTTTCCCACAAGGTCGGCACCAACATCGGCACCTTTTGTAAAGATACCACCGCCAAGCCTGGCAAAAATGGAGATAAGACTTCCACCAAAGCCCAATGCAACAAGAGCTATAACCGCATCCCTTTGGGGTGTTCCCATATTAATTAAAATTGTATAGAATCCGGCAACTGCCGTAAGGGCCAGTCCGGCAACTATCATGCCGGTTACTGAGCCGCCTCGAAAAGCCATGGCAAGACCCGCTGCAAGACCTTTCTTGGCTGCTTCGGCTGTTCTAACATTGGCAATAACCGACACTCGCATACCGATATATCCGGCAATAAAAGAAGCAACAGCTCCAACCAAAAAGCCGATTGCCGTCTTAATCCCCAGGGTAAATATAATGATAACAAAAATAACTGCGCCGGCAATTCCCATGCTTTTAAGCTGCCGGTTCAAATATGCAATAGCGCCCTCTTTGATGGCACTTGCGATTTCCTGCATTTTTTCATCTCCTGCCGGAGCGCCCTTTACGACGACCGCAAGAATAACAGCAAAGATTACTCCCACAACTCCAACCAGTGTACAAACCAACGGTAAATAGTCCATTCTTTCCTCCATCTGAAAAGTTTAACTTGTAAATACGGTTCTTTGGTTATTGAACCGGTTCATTCCATCCTTTATCCCTTTGCAAAGGATGGTAACTACTGCATCCCGGGATCTGGTGATTACCTGGTCTAAATTCTTTGACTCATCAGCAGAATATTTACCCAGAACATGACCAGTAACATCTGCTCCGGTACCGGAACGTCCGATGCCTATGCGAAGACGCGAAAAATCACCTCCGCCGAAAGCATCCATTAACGATCTTACTCCATTATGTCCTCCATGTCCTCCTTTCTCTATTATTTTTATTCTTCCAAAATCAAGGTCTATGTCGTCATGAATAACCAACATATCCCTATATAATATTTTAAAATACCCGGCAAGATTTTGAACCGGGGGCCCGCTTTTATTCATAAAAGCCATCGGTTTTGCCAGTATTACATCAACGCCTTCAATTAAACCTTTTCCAAAGACCGTGTTAAATTTTCTTTTGTCAAGGGATATGGAAAAAGCCTTCGCAATATTATCAACTGCTATAAATCCGGCATTATGACGGGTCTTTTCATATTCTCTTCCAGGATTTCCCAGGCCCACAACTAAATGTATGTGCTTTTGCAACATGCCAGGTTTTGATTGATGATTGACGATTGATGATTGACGATTTTTTAAAACAGCTTTGCTTTCATTAAATCTTAACGATCAAATAAATGGTTATCAAATCATCCCTGATGAATCTGGAGCTATGATGCTTCCAACAATCGCCAATCGAAAATCATCAATCATTCGCTATTCTTCTTTGCCGGTTTCTTTGCCTGTTTCCTTGCCGGTTTCAGAGGTTTCTTCTCCTTCAGCGGCGCCCTCCTCACCTTCTTCAAGTTCTTCTTCCTCTTCCTCAACCTCCTCTTCTTCAACCTTTGGAGTAAGTACAGTCAGGACTGTATAATTAACATCAGCCTGAATTTCCATGTCACCTTCCAGAGGAATCTCTTCTACATGGACAGAATCACCCATATCAAGATCAGTAATATCAATCACAATTTCTTCCGGAATATCACCTGGAAAGCATAATACTTCCAGTTCATGTCTGATTATCTGGATTACACCGCCAAGCTCAACGCCCTGTGATTTGCCCTTTGTTACAACAGGAATGTTAACTTTAATCTTTCGTTTCATATCGATCTCATAGAAATCGATATGCAGAAAATCCTGCGAAACCGGATGCATCTGGAATTCTTTGATTATGACCGATTTTGAAAAGGTTTTTCCGTTTTGAATGACAAGATTTAAAAGAACCTGGCTTATATTACCCTCTTTTAGAACTTCCTTAAAATCATCTGTGTTAACAGACAATAAAACAGGTTCTGTTTCCGGGCCGTAAAGCACAGCAGGTATTCTCCCTTCGCGTCGAAGAACCCTTGCAGGGCCATTTCCCGTAGTTTTTCTAACGTTTGCTTTTAGTTCAATTTGTTCCAAATTATTTTCTCCTTATAAAATCTTATTTACACATAATAGTTCAGCCACAAAGTCACGAAGACACTAAGATTATAATATAATTCATTTAGTGCCATTTTTAATAAACGGTATATGCTGTATCTACACTTTTTCAGCTATTGATTCTTCTTTTATAGTTTTTTAATTCATATCTCTTCTTTGTGCCTTGGTGCCTTGGTGGCTGAGCAGTTACATTTATACAAACAAAGATGTTACCGAATCTCCTTTATAGCTTCGGATTATCGCTTCTCCAATAAGTTCCGAAATTGTCAGTACTTTTATCTTATCACAGACTTTTGCTTTTTCACTTAAAGGAATCGTGTCTGTTACTAAAAGACTTTTCAGTTTAGAATCTGTTATCCTTTCCACAGACGGGCCGGACAGTACGGCATGGGCACAGCAGGCATGAACTTCCTTTGAACCGTTTTTTATAATAGCTGAGGCAGCCTCGATCAACGTGCCGGCTGTATCGACCATGTCATCAAGAATAATCGCAATTTTTCCGGTAACATCGCCGATGACCGCCATAGCCCGAGCCTTGTTCGGCGCATCGCGACGCTTGTCTACAACAGCAAGATCCGCATGAAGTCTTTTTGCAAAAGCCCTTGCCCTTTCAGCTCCACCTGCATCAGGAGAAACAATTACAAGATTATTCTCAAAATGGCTCTTTATGTATTCAAGAATAACCGGTGCGGCAAAAAGGTTATCCACCGGAATATTAAAAAAACCCTGAATCTGACCGGCATGCAGATCCATTGTAATTACCCTGTTTGCACCGGCGACTTCCAGCATGTCCGCAACAAGCTTCGCGCTGATCGGAACACGGGGAGCCACTTTCTTATCCTGTCGTGCATAACCGTAATATGGAATTACAGCGGTTATCCTGCTCGCCGAGGAACGCTTAAATGCATCCAGCATTAAAAGGAGTTCTACAAGATTGTTGTTTACAGGTTCACAGGTCGACTGTATGAGAAAAACGTCCTTTGAGCGAACATTTTCATCGATTTCAATCTGTATCTCCCCGTCACTGAAGGTTTTGACCTTGGCATTACCCATCGGAAGGTCGAGATAAGCACATATATTCTTTGTAAGAACCGGATTTGAGTTACCCGAAAATATTGCAAGACCGCTGATTGAATTTTCATCCATATTTACAATTTCACCGATTTAAAAAAATATTTATAAAAACTGGCTGGGGCGGGAGGATTCGAACCTCCGAATGCAGGAACCAAAGTCCTGTGTCTTACCGCTTGACGACGCCCCAAAAAATGTATCATCCTCAATAAGAGACCTTTGAAAAACCGGACTTTCCGAAGTCTGCGCTTATCTGCAAATACCTCGTATCATGAATCCTGGATTATATATCTATTATACATCCGGCATCAATTATCATGTCTGTGAGAAACAGCTGCCATTCACCATGTTTAGAAAGGACATGATGTGCCGCACGGGCCTTATCATAATCAGAAAAAAGGCCGAACACTGTCGGCCCGCTTCCTGACATAAGCGCTCCTTTTGCGCCATGGCTTAAAAGTGCTTCTTTTATCGCAATTATTTCAGGATGCCTTGATACAACAACAGTCTCAAGATCGTTGCATAAATGATACGCTACACTAAATTTACGTTTCTCCAAAAAGACTTTTTTAAGAGTTTTATTACATTTTGTCAATCCCAAATCGACATTTTTATAAACCTCGGCAGTCGAAACACCAAATCCGGGATAAACCAATAAAATTTTGTATGAAGGCAGTCCATCGCAGGCTTCAAGTTTCTCACCAATACCGCTTGCTCTGGCTGGTTTCCCGAACAAAAAAAATGGGACATCCGCACCTATTGAGATACCCATGGTCATAAGATCATCAAGAGAAAATGGGTACCCATAACAGCGGTTTAATCCTAAAAAAACGGCAGCAGCATTGCTGCTCCCGCCACCAAGTCCGGCTGCAACCGGTATCTCTTTTTTAATTGTAATTTTAACACCCTCTTGTCTGTTTAATCTATTTAAAAAAAGATCAGCAGCTTTAAAGGCGATGTTAGTTTCATCTTCCGGAACTTCCTGGTTTGAGCATGATACGGTGGTCTTTTTAACGCGTGTTGTGAGGAAAATCGTATCATAAAGGCCGATGCAGCACATAATGGTGACCAAATCATGATACCCATCCGGTCTTTTTCCGGTTATATGTAAAAACAGGTTTATCTTGGCCGGAGAAAGAATCTTCATAGAACAACTCAATTTATCCTTTTTCCTTAACGTATATAATTCTCAAATCATAAAGAATGTTTTTAAGTATTTTTCCCTCTTCTTCTGTTAAATTCCCACGGGTTTTTTCCTCAAGCATGCTTAAAATATCTATGGTCTGTTTTGCTATGAGTAGATTTTTCATTTTCTTACCCGAAGCGGGATCTTCAATAGCTCCAAGGTTAACCAGCGCAGATGCGTTCAAAGAGATTATGAAGGTCGGAAAGTTTATCTCCGGAAGCTGAGCCTCGGCTTCTTGTTCATTCGCTGATGCCGTCTCCTGATCCTTTTCCTCTTTTGCAGGTTCCTTTTCAGGTTCTTGATCTTCCTTATTAAGTTCCTGCTCTTCTTGGGAGAAAATCCTCTTGTCTTTTATAACAAAACCTTTTTCTTCGACTTTCTCGTCAGGCATTTTTTATCCTCCTTATATTAAAATTCAAGCAACGTAACCGTATTTACCATAGGTAATGCGCGCAGTATTTTAAGAACATCATCCGGGATAGGAGTGTCTGTTTTAAGAAAAATAATATTGTTTTCACCGTCTTCATCCTGCCCCACCTGCATTCGGCTTATATTGATATTATTTTTACCAAGAGTTATGCCGATACTGCCTATGGCGCCTGGTTTGTCAAGATTAGATATAAGCGCAAGATGACCCTCAGGTACCAACTCAAGTTCGAAATCGTTAATCTTGACTATCCTTGTTTCGCTCTTTCCATATATCGTTCCTGATACCGTACTTGTCATTTCAGTCGTATTAACCCTGACTGTGATTAGATTTATAAAGTGCTCGGCATCGATACTGGTTGCTTCAGTAACTTTTATTCCCCTTTCTTTGGCAATTATATTTGCATTTACAAAATTTACATCATCTTTGACGGCCGCTGATAGAAGTCCTTTTAAAACCGCTGTTGAAACAGGGGCAAGATCAAGATCGCTAAAATCACCGTTGTACTCAATAACAACTTCTTTTACAGGCCCTTTGACAATCTGCGCCTGGAGGCTTCCCATTCGATCGGCAAGAGTCAGAAACGGCCCCAGCCTGGCAAGAAGTTCGCCTGCAACCGACGGAACATTTACCGCATTAAGGATTGTACCGTTTTTCAAAAAATCAATAATCTGTCCTGCCACATCAACCGCCACATTGGTCTGGGCTTCCTTTGTTGACGCACCCAGGTGGGGCGTACAAATAACTCGGTCGTGTTCAAACAGCTGACACACACCCGGTGGTTCGGTTTCAAAAACATCAAGTGCCGCTCCTGCTACTTTCCCGGATTGTAAGGCGTCATTTAAGTCATCCTCATCAACAATACCTCCACGTGCACAGTTAATTACCATAACATCGTCTTTCATCTGATCAAAAGCCGCCTTGTTGAGAAGTCCAATTGTGCTATCAAGCTTGGGCACATGCACTGTTATATAATCAGCCTCCCGGTATAGCTGTTCTATGGAAACGCTTTTAAACCCGGCCTTTTCTATCTGTTCCAGCGTGAAATAGGGATCATGTACAATCACTTTCATCTTCAGTCCCCGTGCACGGTCAGCAACAATGGCTCCTATTTTTCCGAAACCTATAACACCAAGCTTTTTATTGAATATTTCTCTTCCCTGGAGTTTTTTCTTTTCCCACTGACCATTTTTTAAGCTTACGGTCCCCATAGGAATGTTTCTCGACAGGGCCATCATCATCGCAATAGTATGCTCAGCAGTCGTTATTACATTCCCGCTCGGAGTGTTCATAACAACCACCCCTCTTTTTGTAGCAGCGGGAATATCTACATTGTCAAGACCGATTCCTGCACGGCCGACAACCTTCAGTTTCACTGCTGCCTGCAGGAGATCCTCAGTCACCTTTGTCGCACTGCGGATAACAAGACCGTCGTAATCCCCAATGATACCTTTAAGCTCTTCAGGAGGCAGTCCTGTCTTAACATCAACTTCAATCCCCTCTTCTTCCTGAAACATCCGGACGCCGATTTCACCCAGATTATCGCTGACCAAAACTTTCATTCTTTTCCTCCTCCACATCTCGTTAAGTGGTTAAATTGTTGAGTTGTTAAGTTGTTGTATAATAAGCATATCCATTATTGCTTGAAAATTAGACACTCGGTATTTGAAAAGTTATAACATCTGGAAATAAAAGCAACTATTTTCCTACTCAACGAGGTCTAAACATATTATTTCAACTCATTTTGTCAAGTTGTTTCAACAGAATATATCTACTGTTTCACCTTATTTTTTCGATACTGAATATAGGCATCTCGGAACGCCTCATACGGTTCAATAGCTGCCTCTTTAATAGACTCATAATCGCCTATGCGAAAGGAAGTTTCGTTTATCTTTTCGTAGGACCAGATTGCAACCGACGCTTCAACCGACTCCACATAGTTAATAGGATTTAAAAACCAGTCTCCGACCATCCCCATGGAATCACGCAAAGTAGAGGGACCAAGCAAGGGCCACACCAGGTAAAATCCGTTACCGATACCATAAACGCCAAGAGTCTGACCCAAATCTTCATCACTCATCTCAAGCTTGAGGTATTTTTGTGCAGGATCTGCTACTCCGAGTATCCCCACCGTGCTGTTAACCACAAAACGAGTAAGCTCGGTTCCGCCGGCTTTCACCTTACCTTGAAGGATACAGCTTGTCAGCCGAATCGGTGTAAAGAGGTTGCGAAAGAAATTTCTGGCGCCTGTTCTTACCACCCTTGGAATTACCGCTTTATATCCTCTTGCAACAGGCTTTAAAAGCCAGAAATAAAACTTATCATTGAAGTGAAACATTGCCCGGTTCCATAAAGACAGAGGATCTGCCACCGTAACCGCCTTTTCTTCAAATTCACTTTCAAACTCATCAAGGAACTCGTCCGTTTCTTCTAAGTTTGACTTAGGTTCCTCTGATGAAGATATCTTTGAGTTTTGAGACACGTCTTGGACGTCCGGAGGATCAGAAGGCATGACAGTTGTGTTAGCCTTCCTGTGTGCGCATCCGGATAACATTAAAAAAGCAAGTGCAAATATTAATAAAATATAACTACTCAGGTTATCAGGTTCACGGTTCACGGTTCACGGTTCCAGGTCAGCGATTTGGTGTATCGTAAGAATAGGATCAACTGTTCACCATGCCCAGGCACAGACATCCAGGGCCGGTGTGTGCGGCAATGGTAGGTCCGATTTGTATAACTCTGATATTCGAACTCATGTCTGATGAAATTCCAATCATGGTCTCCTGCATCCTGACGGCCTCTTCCAGTGCATCTGCATGGGCAATCCATATATCCTGGCGCAGCCCGAATTTCACATATTCTTCCAGGGCCAATTTTACCATCTCTTCAACTGCCGGCTCTCTTCCCTTGTGCTTTCCCATGGGAACCAGTTTGCCGTTTTTTAGCCCGATAACAGGTTTAACATTCAAGAGGTTTCCCATTAAAGAAGAAAAAATATTCAGTTTGCCTGCACGCTTAAGCCAGTATAGATTTTCAACTGTAAAAAGAAGCATGCTGTTATTTATTAAAGATTCAAGATGTTTTTTCATGAAATCCGGTGCATTGTATTCTTTTTTCATTTCAACAGCTTTTTTTATAATAAGCGCCTGCCCCACACTTACGTTTCTTGTGTCTATCAGAGTAATTTTTTCTGCCGCTTTATCAGAAAGTATCCTCATAGAATTATTAGCGCTCTTGTAACAATCGGACAGATCAGATGATACATGAAAGGACAGAATCCGATCATATTTACCGGCCATTTTCTCATAAAAATCGGAGTATTCACCTGGAAAGGGAGGAGCTGTTTTTACATCTCTGTCTTCATTTAAGCATTCAACCACATCCTGATTTGATATTGTAACGCCGTGCAAATAGTCATCGCCGTCAATAACAATATGAATGGGAATTATATTTATCTCAAGTTCTTCGGCCATACCTTCAGGAAAATCCGCTGTACTGTCTGTTACGATTCCGATCTTTTCAATCATGGACATTACTCTCTATTTTTTTTATTAAAGGGTTGGTTGTATTTGTGCAATAGTTGCTAATATGCGGAAACACCGGATAAATAAAAACAATTTGCGTTAAATTATCAAAAAGTGGATTAGTTGTCAATGTCGGTTTTCACGGAAAGCAAGGTAACCGCATTTGGAAAAATAAACCGGATTAATCAGTTTAAGAGGAGGGGGTTAAAGATTTTTTCTCCAGACGATATCTTGTTCAGTTAGCAGGACATATCGCCGTGACCCGATATTTATGATGTGATGCACAGATTATATCATATTTTAAAACATTTACGCAAAATCATGAAATGTCGGGTCACCCCGCACAGTATTGGTTGATATCGGCTGGAGAAAAAATTTTTAAGCCCCGGATCAGTTCCAAAGGTAACATTATTTCCAAATGCGGTTACCCTGTTACGGAAAGGAAGTTGCAGCTGGGGAAAAAGCCCGGACAGGATATATATTAAACCTGTTTATCCCAGAATCAACCTTTGCGGATCACATTTTTCCCGTAACATCTTCAGTTCCTTTTGTGAGGGAGCCGGCACTTTGGATGAACGTGATATATCAACTTCGAAATCCATACTATCAAGTACTTGCCGCGGGGTAATTTCCGGGAAACACCCTTTAAGATACATTTCTTTTGTTTTATCATCAAATCCCATTATCGCCATGTTAGTAATAACGGTTGACGGTCCCCCGTCGGGCAGCCCGGCTTTTTTTCTTCCTTCAGGCCCGTCAAGCCAGCCCGGGCTGGTAATATAATCTATCTTTGACACAAATTTTCTTTTCTCATGTTGCATGAAAATTATTGTTCTGCTGACAAAAGAAGCTACGTCGCAGGCACCTCCGCTCCCTGAAAATCGCACTTTTGGCTTAAAATAATCTCCAATAACCGTTGAGTTCAGATTGCCATATTTGTCGATTTGAGCGGCACCCAGAATTCCAACAACCTTTTTGCCTGTAAATCTGTTCTGCATTGTAGCAAATGCATCGAGAAGACCGCCGTTGACTGATGTCCAGAACATAACACGGGGATCAGCCACAGCAAGAGGAACTTCTTCCAGCTTTGAATCCACAGCTCCGGTTTCAAAAAATATTACGCTGTTTGGCGCACTTATGTGTTTTGCGGCCATGGCGGCAAGCATGGAAATTCCTGTTCCGCAAAACACGATATCTCCATCTCTTATCTCCCGCGCGGCAGCAACGGTCATCATTTCTCTCATTGTGTAGTCTGTCATGAAAAATGCTCCCGAATAATTATTTTATTCAATTTTTAAAACCACGTCCTTCGGGCGTAGATTCTTTATTTTTTTCTTCTGCCGTCGCTTCAGGTTCAAGGTTCATGGGTTCACGGTTAACTGCAAAACCCTTTTTCATTCAATATTCGATGTTGGACGTTGGATGTTCGATGTTCATTTTTTTGATGCTTTTTCCGTCTTCGCCTTCGGCTTCAGGCTACGCTTTAAAGCTACGCCCTGACAAGACGCAGGACACATGCCCTTCCTTGCCTCGGCGTAGCCGAAGTCGAAGACGGGTGCCTTTCCCTTCTTCCTTCTATCCAACAACCCCTTCGAGGGGTAAATCAATTCTGCGTCCTTCGAGCGTAGATTCTTTATTTCTCTCATCATCTTCTGTCTAAATTTGCTGCATACCCGGTCCGTGGGTCTGCTTTGATCATCTCCATCCGTTCTTCGCCCACCAGATCAAGTAAGCTCTGGTGATCCTTCACACCGTAAACAAATTTTTCAAGGTACTTCTTGTAGCGAAGGTCATCCTCAGCATATTCCCTGTATTCATTAAGGTAAACCGGATCGTAATCGTAATATCGATAACTGGCTGTCGGAAAAGCACCAAAAGGTATATGCACAACAGCATCAACGCAAAAAGACGGGATTTGATTCTGATCAGGAGCCTCTCTAAGTTCTTCAGATTCAACCAGTTCTTCGCATGTTATAATAAGATGATTCGCTGATTTTGCCTGTTCTATATCGGCAAAGGTAAGTCCTTCTATCCTCGCAGTTCCCTGTCGATCGGATTTTTGAACGTGAATAATGGTTACATCGGTATTTATGGCAGGTACCAGTACCACTTTGGTTGCATTTGTCCAGGAAGTAAAAGGATTTTCTATAACTATAAGTTTTTTATCAGGTATTTTATGATCTGATTTTCTCAATTTCTCGGGGAAACCCCATTTATTAATAATATCCGTCCCAAGTGAAGATCGTGTCGGCAGAAAAGGAATACCCATTGCACCTGCGAGAAAGCGAAGCGTCATCTGGTAATTTGAATAGTCTTCAACGATTATTGTTCCTTTTGTAACAGCCTTTTTAAACCTGATACATGTAGGAGCAAATCTGCCACTGCCGCCATAAGCAATTTCCAATTTTGACACACAGTTTGCGCCTATAAGCTCATCAACACCCTGCCCGTTGGAATGGGCATATAAATGAAAGTCCTTTCTTTTTTGCCGAATAATTTCATATACGGCAGCCATGGGATTTCTATTAATGGTGAATCCACCGATGGAAATATGGCTGCCATCGGCAACATAGAGCTTTATTGCTTCTGACATGTTCATTACTTTGTCAAAACCGGTATTCATGAAATTTA
>JAUWOH010000438.1 GCA_030612225.1 Desulfobacteraceae bacterium | reverse complement strand
GCCTGCTGCTGGGGATCGGTTTGTTTAAAGAGTATTCCCTTCAGCCATTCAACACCAAATTGCAGTAATTCGATTTCGTCATTTTTAATTTTTATCAGGGTTTTTTCATCTATATCAAAGCGCTTAAGGAATGAACTTTCAAAAACAAACTCCCTGAATTTGTCGATATTGTAACTCACCATGAAAAACATCTGTTTCGCCTGGTCAGTAAGCTTTATATTCGGAGGAAATGAGCGTTTTCTTACAACCAGGTCGGTCCACTGTGCATTGATATCATCGTGGATATCAACACCCTGGTCCTTTCGCCATTTTTTAACCGTCCACTCTTTATCCTCTTCAAATCCAAGGCAATGAGGCTCATTAACAAAAAAATAGAATCCTTCACCATCTGAACCTTCCTTATGGCTTAAAGTGGCAACTCCTAAAGGATAATACCGGCATGTGGTGGGTCTGTCTTCATATATAATACACCCATCCTCCCTTACAAAGGGGCAGGCTTTCTTGTCTGAATCGGACGTTTCGTCATCTATAAGCTTAAGTGTTACAACAGGAAGATCGGTCTTTTCTAAAATATGCGGCTCGGTATATATTGCTAAAAATTCTTCGGAGGAAAGGTCGAGGCGATTTTTAAGCCTGATAATGTCATAGGGAGTAAGGGTGATGCTGATTCCCCTGCAGCACTTGGTAAAACATTTAATATCTTTGTGGCATTTAAACTTAAACTTGCTGTCAAGACCCAGTCTTACAGGCTCTACGCCCGCTTTTTTGCCTGGTATATCCATATGTATTCCTTTCTGCTTTTGCAACCGTTCATGGGTTCAAAAGTTCAGGGGTTCAAGGTTGCATTCTTGTCCCATGGCTCTATTGTGGAGGCGTATGTATGTGAGTAGTGCCCGGCGCTGCTTGAAAGCTACGCCAATACAAACCCGGCTTCGTCATTTCCTATCTGATAATTTGCAACGCATTGACACTTATGTGGGAAAACCAGCATTTTTTTGCAAGAACTCCGGGTCTTCAATTTTGTCCTGTTCCTTAACCCTGAACGTTGAATCGTGTCGAAGATCCCGCTGGGCGGGGAACCTGTGAACGCCTACTTTTTAAAATTATTTAGTGCACTGTTTTTAACTAAGTAACACTACATTGTCAAACGGTTAAAAGAAAACAGGAGATTAAATTGTTGTTATAATACATTGAACATGACACATGGTTATGCTACTAAAAAAATAGATTTTAATACTTTTTACCATTCAAGGAAATTAAGTTGGAAACACAAGTACTTATTATCGGCGGGGGAATCACAGGCGCCGGAATTGCTCGAGACCTGGCTCTGCGTGGTGTGCAATGCATACTTGCGGAAAAGCATGATATCAATGCAGGGGCATCCGGTGCCAATCACGGGCTTTTG
Organism: Desulfobacteraceae bacterium; assembly: GCA_030612225.1. GTDB lineage: Bacteria > Desulfobacterota > Desulfobacteria > Desulfobacterales > JAUWMJ01 > JAUWMJ01. The sequence goes on along the minus strand of JAUWOH010000438.1, from coordinate 1,465 downwards.
CACAGCGGCGCGCGTTATGTTGCAGGTGATTTAATAAATGCTGAGGAATGCCGGGAAGAGGGGAATATATTAAAGAAGCTAGCCTCGCACTGCATTGAGGACACCGGCGGCCTGTTCGTTGCAGTTGAAGGAGATGATGAAAAGTATGTAGCGGATTTCCCAGGTTTATGTTCAAAATGTGGTATTCCAGTACAGACTTTAGACATCAAAGAAACCCTTGAAATGGAACCAGTACTTTCCGAAAAGATAATCGCCGCATATCAGGTGCCGGATGCAGCCGTTGATCCTTTTAAACTTTCTTTGGACAACATATACCAGGCTATAGACCTTGGCTGCACATTGCTTCGCCATTCAAAAGTAACTGGATTTACCATCGATGGAAATCGCATTTTGGCCACAAGGCTTCAAAACATGCTGACCGGTGAAGAATTTAAGATTGAAGCGATGCAGGTGGTTAATGCCGCCGGGGCATGGGCAAAAGAAGTAGCTGCACTTGCTGGTTGTGCCATCAACCTGCTCTATTCAAAGGGGTGTCTTCTTGTCACCCACAACCGGATAACCGAAAAAGTTATAAATCGCCTGCGGCCTTCTTCCAATGCTGATATTTTGGTCCCCGGAGGAACGGTCTCTATTCTTGGCACAACATCCATTACAATAGACACATTAGATAAGATTTTTCCCACAGTCCAGGAAACTGATTTTATTGTGGGTGAAGCTGCAGCAATGATCCCCCAATTGGAAAGAACACGGTACATCCGTGCATATGCAGGTGTCAGGCCCCTTTTAGGGACACAGTCCGGGGCCGATGACCGCAGTGTCAGCCGTGGGTTTGCATTGCTTGATCACATAGAAGACGGTTTGGAAAACTTTGCTTCAATCACGGGCGGCAAACTCACAACATACAGGTTAATGGCAGAAAAAACAGCGAATCTTATCTGTAATCGGCTTGGCGTTTCCCGACCCTGCATGACCCGAACAGATCCGCTTCCGCTGGCCGGAGCAGCCAGGTGGACAAAACCTGGCCTGGCTCCAAAGGTGTGGATGAAACAGCATGATCCGGAAGATATTATGCTGTGCGAATGCGAAATGGTGCCCAAAAGCGTTGTTGACAGCATCGTAAAATCTATACATGAGCAAAATGGAAAACCTGACCTTAAGGCCATCGGGCTTCGCAGCAGGATCGGCAAGGGTGCTTGTCAGGGTACTTTTTGCGGTCTCAGAACTTGTGCTTATCTTTACGATACAGATGACCTGCATGCAGATGAGGGATTAACAAGTCTAAAAGAATTCGTTACTGAGCGATGGCGCGGTGTGCGGCCTCTGCTTTGGGATACGCCGCTTATTCAGGCGGAATTACAGGAAGCACTTTACTGCGGGTTGATGGGGCTTGAATTGTAGTGTTTTGTGCTTTGAAAATTTGACTGTTTTCGTTGAGATATTGCTAATTCGAAAAAGCATTTGAATA
>JAUWOH010000496.1 GCA_030612225.1 Desulfobacteraceae bacterium | reverse complement strand
CATGCTGGGGAAAAATCGTCCTTTCATACTCCATGGAAAAGTCGAGGAAGACTTCGGCGCACATACACTGACTGTGGAACGGGTAGATACTTTTGCAAATACTAAAAGCTAAAATTAAACATTTTGAAACAACCTCGTATGCACAAAGCAAATTTACATAATTCTATTGATATACGATTGTCTTTCGTTTATATTTCTATATGCTATTCTCCGGCTGATAATTCAGCGACTTTTTTGAATTACTGATTGAAAGGAGGGATGATTTCGATGGAAATACGACAACCGGCAGTGCATCTGGACCATATGATCCGCCAAACACGTGCCCATCATGTTCAGTTGAGTTCTATGGCCGATATGAAAGCCAATATGATGTTAACCGTAGCGGCCCTTTTAATTCCACTATCTATCCGTTTCCTGGACGATCCGCGCTTACAGCTGGCTGCTTTGACTATGATCGGGTTTTGTATTTTGACTGTTTTGCTGGCAGCTTATGCAGCTATGCCTAAAGTGCTGGGTAAAAAAGGTCCGAGTAAAACGATAAATCCAGACGATCCATCCTTTAATCTGTTATTTTTTGGCTCCTTTACCAAAATGGATTATTATGAATTCGAGCATGCCATGGAGAAGGTTATGAATGATCATGGAGAAGTCTACGAAAAGCAAATCAAGGAAATCTATCTTATGGGCCAATATCTGGCGCGGGAAAAATATCGTTTTGTCAGGCTGGCGTATATTTCCTTTATAACAGGAATGGTAATCAGCTCAGTCTTATATGTCGTCAGAGTATTACTTTAACGGTGAGACCTTTGCAGATAAGCGTAGACTTCGAAACGGCACTTTTTATCCGATTTCAGCGTCCCCGATGAGCGGGATCTACGCTTCGCTTCGACAGGCTTAAATTTCGGCACTTTAGTGACACGAAGTGAAGCATCAGCGCTAACCTTCAGCGCTATCCTCGAAATATTCTATATATTTCTGTGGTTGAAATTTTCGCCTTCCTTGAACTCGAACAGATAAGCGCAGACTTCGAAAATTAACATTTTGAAAAGGTCTCATGGTCTTGAAAAAACAAAGCCCGGTGGAAAAGCCGGGCTTTTTGTATAAAAGGCAAAGATCTCAGACAGGAATGCTTTTTATTTTTCGGTAAGTTTGCTTACCTTTAGATATAATTCCTCCAACTGGGCCTTGTCGGCTTCAGAGGGTGCATCCGTTAGAAGACACGCAGCCTTCTGGGTCTTTGGAAAGGCTATAACATCGCGGATAGAAGACTGCCCGCACAGGAGCATAACCAGCCTGTCGAAACCAAAGGCAATGCCGCCATGGGGAGGAGCGCCTGATTCCAGGGCAGAAAGAAGAAAGCCGAATTTTTGTTCATAGGTTTCTCGCTTTAAACCTAATGCCTCAAAAACTTTCTCCTGAATATCTTTTTGATGAATACGTATGCTGCCGCCTCCTATTTCAGAGCCGTTTAAAACAAGATCGTAGGCACGTGATTTTACTTTAAGGGGGTCGTCTGTAAGCATACCATAGTCTTCTTCAAGGGGTGCTGTAAATGGATGATGCAGCGCCTGAAATCTTTTTCCGGTTTCGTCATATTCCAGCAAAGGAAATTCAGTTATCCATACAAAGTTGAACAAACTCTCGTCTAACAGGCCGAGTTTCCTTCCAAGCAGGTTTCTCAGCTGCCCGAGGGCTTCATTTGCGATTTTTGGCTGGTCTGCCACAAAAAATACAAGATCGCCTGGTTCCATTTCAATTCGCCTGGCCAGGGCGGATTTTTCATCATCTGTAAAAAATTTTGCAATGGGTGACTGCCATTCATT
>JAUWOH010000507.1 GCA_030612225.1 Desulfobacteraceae bacterium | reverse complement strand
ATCATATTTATTTGACAAGCCAATAAGATAGTGTTAGCAATTAGCATTAATGCACTGGGGGAGTCGGTGAAGATCGGCTGAGAGGAGACTTTAAGTTTCGACCCCTGGAACCTGATCCGGATAATGCCGGCGAAGGAAAGTCGATAAATTCATGACCCTTTTTTATCCTGCCTCCTTCTTCGAAGCATATCCTTTAAAACTGTTCCCAGATCACCTGAATGCGGTTTTTTAAAATGCTATCGGTTAAAAATCTAAGCAAAAGCTTTAACGGCCTTTACATATTGGAAGATTTCAATTTGACTGTTCCAAAGAATGGATTCACTGTTCTTATAGGCCCCTCAGGTTGCGGCAAGAGCACTCTTTTTGACCTGCTTACCGGTGTCGTTGAAATAGACAGGGGTGATATCTTCTTGTTTGGGGAAAGGGTGCCTCACTTAAGAGAAAAAGCCGCATATATGCAGCAAAAAGATTTGCTTTTGCCATGGTTTTCCATGATGGATAACGCACTGCTGCCGGCACGCATTACGGGTGAAGATATTGATCAATCCAGGGAACAGGCTCTGGCGCTTTTCGAGCGGCTGGGTATAGGTGGGTTTGAAAACTATATGCCGGGAGAAATATCAGGGGGTATGCGCCAGCGGTGCGCTCTTGTACGTACACTTATGTTTGAGCGGGACCTTGTTTTGTTGGATGAGCCTCTTTCAGCTCTGGACGCTATCACAAGGAGAAGTCTCCAGTCATTACTTTTAATGCTCCAGAAAGATTTTAATAAGAGTATTCTCATGATTACCCATGATATTGAAGAAGCGTTGTTGCTGGCTGACGAACTGTTGGTCCTTACATCGCCGCCCATGCGTATCCGTGAGCAATTTACATTTGACGATGAAAAACCGCGGAATGTCAGCGACTCCCGGCTGATTGAAATAAAGGAATATGTTCTTAGCCAGTTGCAGAAAGATATGAAAGATGAACCGGTCTAATCTTATTGCCTTTTCAGCAGCTTTATTTATCCTTGCCGTATGGGAACTTTTGTGTCGGGGTTTAAATATACCTGACTTTATTTTACCTGCCCCTGTAAGTATATTGAAAGTTGCGATTTTCCGAGCGCCTCTTCTCCTGCCTCATGCAGGAGTTACAGCTCTCGAAATTCTGACAGGAATACTGATTTCTCTGGCTGTGGCAGTTCCTCTTTCCATGGTCATGTTTGCATACCCATCGGTAGAAAAGGCAGTTGCTCCTTTTCTTGTTGCGTCCCAGGCAATCCCTGTTTTTGCAATAGCCCCCCTTCTGGTTGTATGGCTCGGATACGGCATTGCAAGCAAGGTTTTTATGGCTGCTGTTATTATCTTCTTCCCTATCACCGTTAACCTGCTGGAAGGGTTTAAAAGCTGCGATCAGGAATACAGAATACTCTTTCAACTGTTGGGGGCGCGTTTTTTGAAAACAATGCGCCTACTTTACTGGCCATGGGCACTTCCACATTTTTTTGCCGGACTCAGTGTGGGCGTTTCTGTGGCAACAATCGGTGCTGTTATCGGCGAATGGGTAGGCGCCCAGAAGGGACTCGGGTATCTGATGATACAGGCTAATGCAAGGTTGAAAGTTGATT
>JAUWOH010000082.1 GCA_030612225.1 Desulfobacteraceae bacterium | reverse complement strand
AGCCCATTTGTGTAAGGAGATCTTGAGAAATGATAGCAGCGCCATCATGTGCGGGAGCGTGATGGCTAAAGATACTTTTAATTAAAGAAGGCTCGGGAAGAGCCATTATAGTGTGGCCGGAATGAATAAATTCGTTAGGGTTGTCATTCCTTACAAGAACGATTAGCGCACCTGTTTTTTCATCGGCCAGTTCAAAAACCGTTCTAACGAGATCCTTTATAAAAGCACCGTGAAAATTGCGCTTTCGGGATCTAAGATAACGGAGAGGGCTGACCTTTTCTAAAACCTGCCTGATTTCGGACTGAAATAGTATCAGTAAAAGGATTAACAAGACCTGCCATAGAACCTGAAAAACACGGGTAGTCAGGAAAAACCCCCACATCTTTGCCAGAGAATAAATCGCTCCAAGTACTAAAAGACCGATAAGGACACGAAGCGCACGAGTTTCTCTAAACCAGACATAAAGTTGATAAGTGACGAAAGTAAGAAAAAGAATGTCTGCGAAATCACGTAACGTGGGCGCTGGAATTAAATCTAACAAAAGCATGATTGTAACCGTTCACAGTTGTCGGTTCACAGTTCACAGTTATCCCAATGAACTATGCAACGACTGAAGGATTTTGGATATTGATCTCAATTCTTGAATTAATTCTTTTTCATCTAAATCACAAAATAAATCAATCGCTAAATGATTTCCCGCACACCTTGCAGCGCCCGTCAGGGCCTATTACTCCAATACAATTGCCGTCACTGCATAGTTTGCGATTCTCCCATTCTATATCAGGATGTGATTTTTCTTCTTCATTATACCCGGCTTGCTTAGAGTCATCAGAATCTTCTTTTACCACAGGTTCTTCATTACTATCCGCTTTCAGGTCTGCAATTGCTTCCGGCAACTTACCTTCATAAGGTCTCCCACATTCGCTGCAAAGCCCGTCAGGGCCTATTACTCCAATACAATTGCCGTCACTGCACAGTCTGCGATTATCCCATTCTATGTCCGCTTGATTTTTGCTCATTTATCATTCCTCATAACTTTGATAGCGTCGTAGCCATCGGTGATATTTTTTGGTCCGACATCAGTTGCATGAATACCGGCCAAAATTGATTTACAATACTTAAAGGATTACTCAAAAAGCAACGTCACATTTTAATTTGCTGAGATCCTTATTTTAAAAGGATAATTTACAGCTATCATTATAACCGAATAAACTCAACACCATTTTTTATTTGCATATTTAAAAAAAATCATTAACTTAGATGTTAAATATTTAATAAAAAAGTAACGACTCGGATAGGCTGAAGACTGTTAGGGAAAAGCGCATTTTGACTCATGTTTTATGCAAAAATAATTTTCCGCCAAAGCACGGCAATCGTGCTTTTTCTTGCCCTGCTTAGCTGGAGGCGAAGCATTGGTGTCCCACTTCAGCCCCTTGCAGGGGCGTAGCTGGAAGCGAAGTCTGGTTCGGTCTAAACAGCTTCAGCCTGAATAGGTGAGTAGTAACAGGAAAAGGGAGGAATTAAATGAAATTTTTTATTGCTGAAGGAAATATAGGAAATGATGCGACAAAGGAGCAGGCATTGGAATTGATCGAAATGTTGAAAAAAATGGGATGGGATGTTGAGTATGGAAGAGGGAAAAACAAAGCGATAGATATTTCGGAGTTTGGCCAGGAGGAAAATGTTTCGGATGCCTTTTCTAACGCTTTTATGGACTGTATTACCAAACTTGGAATATGAAATTTCTTGTGTTCTTTGTTCCTTTGTGCTTGAAATAAATAGTCCGGTTTAAAATTTATCTTTGGAGGATATATTCAAAACAATGCATTACGAAGGAAATATTATAAGGCCGCCAAGCGAGGCAAACAGCATTTTGCTCCAGGTAACTGTGGGGTGCTCACGCAACAAATGTACATTCTGCGGAACATACATGGGAGAGCGCTTTAGAATAAAACCAGACTCCATTATTATGGAAGATATCGCTTTTGCGGCTAATTATTGTAAGCGCCAGCGCAGAGTCTTCCTATGCGATGGTGATGTGCTGATTATCCCCCAGAAAAGACTGATGAAAATTCTTCTAGAAATTGAAAAGCAGCTTCCCTGGGTCACACGGGTCGGCACTTATGCCAATGCAAAAAGCCTGAATATGAAAAGCCCTGATGAACTAAAAGAGCTTAAAGCACATGGGCTCGGCATTGCCTTTATGGGTCTTGAAACAGGTGATGATGTTACCCTTAAAAATATAAATAAGGGTGCGACTTCGAAGCATATGATCGAAATGGGAAAAAAGGCAAGATCGGCAGGCATCAAGCTTTCTATTACAGTTCTTCTGGGAATTGCAGGGAAAGAGCGCTCCAGGGTACATGCCAAAGAAACCGGAAGAGTTCTTTCAGCCATAGATCCTGAATATGTGGGAGCCTTAAGTTTAATGCTGATACCCGGGACTCCTTTGTGCAACGATTACGAATCCGGCAAATTTTTACTCCCTGATCCTATCGAAATGCTTGAAGAGCTGAGAATCATGATCGCTAATACCAACCTTTCAAGTGGACTTTTCCATGCGAACCATGCTTCGAATTACCTCCCCATACGGGCAAAACTGCCAAAGGATAAAGAAGCGACATTGAAACTGATAGATGAAGCCCTTGCAGGCAGGATAGAGCTGAAGCCTGAATATTTAAGAGCACTTTAAATCTGAAGAAAAGGAGAGTTAAATCATGAATGAAGGCTTGTCAGTAGGCCGGGAAAAAATCGACGAACTTTGCATAAATACAATCCGTACACTTTCAATTGATGCGATTCAAAAAGCCAACTCCGGACATCCTGGAGCACCAATGGGTCTAGCGCCTGCTGCATATGTTCTGTGGACAAAGTTTTTAAACCATAACCCGCAAAATCCCGAATGGCCGGACAGAGATCGATTTGTTCTCTCAGGGGGACATGCCTCCATGCTTCTTTACAGTCTTTTGTATCTTACCGGATATGATCTTAGCCTTGATGATTTAAAAAATTTCCGGCAATGGGAAAGCAAAACTCCGGGACACCCTGAATATGCTCATACTCCTGGAGTTGAGACTACAACCGGACCCCTTGGACAGGGATTTTCAAATGCTGTCGGCATGGCTTTAGCCGAACAATATCTTGCATCTTTTTTTAACCGGAAAGATGCTGAAATCATAGACCACTATACATATATGTTTTGCGGAGACGGGGACATGATGGAAGGGATCTCATCCGAAGCCGCATCCCTTGCCGGACACCTTGGACTGTCCAAACTGATTTGTATTTACGACGACAATAAAATCTCCATTGAAGGAAGCACGGATATCGCCTTCACGGAAGATGTAGCCCTTCGATTTAAAGCTTACAACTGGCATGTGATTAAAGTAGATGACGGCAATGATATCGATTCCATTAAAAATGCTCTCGAAGAATCAAAGGCGGAAACAAAAAAGCCTTCTATGATTATGCTGCGCACCCAGATCGCTTTTGGCAGTCCCAACAAGCAAGGCACCGCCGATGCCCACGGCGCCCCACTGGGTGAAGAAGAAGTCCGCCTTACCAAGGAACGCCTGGGATTTCCCGTTGATGATCCTTTTCATGTGCCTGAGGAAGTTTTGGATTTCTACCGTGAATGTATAGAAAGGGGAAATGCGTCCCAGTCAAACTGGCAAAAGAAATTCGATGCCTATGAAACCGCTTATCCCGATCTGGTAAAGCAATGGACTCATGCAATAAAAGGTAACCTGCCTGCACAATGGGACTCAGATTTGCCTAAATTTAAACCCGCTGACGGCCCAATTGCTACACGAGCTGCATCAGGCAAGGTGTTAAATGCAATTGCTGACAAAATGCCTCTCCTTTTGGGCGGATCGGCTGATCTCTCCCCGTCTAACAAGACCGTTATAGACTCTTCCTTTGATTTCCAAAAAAACAGCTATAATGGGCGAAACATCCGTTTTGGTGTGCGTGAACATGCAATGGGCGGAATCATGAACGGTATCAGCCTTCATGGGGGCCTTAAACCCTACGGGGGCACTTTCCTCGTCTTTGCAGACTACATGCGTTCTTCCATACGGCTTGCCGGACTTATGAAACTTCCAGTGATCTATGTCTTTACCCACGACAGCATTGCAGTGGGAGAAGACGGACCAACGCACCAGCCTGTTGAACACGTCGCTTCTCTGCGAGCTATACCGGGACTGACGGTTATCCGCCCGGCAGATGCTCTTGAAACCGTCGAAGCCTGGCGACTGGCTGTCAATAATGCTGACGGTCCCGTTGCATTAATCTTAAGCCGTCAGAAACTTCCCGTACTCGACAGAGCCGAATATGCTCCTGCTGACGGACTTGAAAAAGGCGCCTACATCCTGGCCGATTCGGACCAAAAACCGGTAATTATCCTGATAGCCACAGGATCAGAGGTTTCGATAACCCTTGAAGCAGGAAAGAAACTTCTGGAAAAAGGCATTCAGACCAGGGTTGTGAGCATGCCAAGCTGGGAGCTGTTTGAAAAAACCCCGCAGGAATATAAAGACAAGGTCCTCTTACCGGATGTCACCACTCGAATCGCTGTGGAAGCCGGTATTCCCATGGGATGGGAACGATATGTCACAAGCGCAGGTCAAACAGTCGGTATTTCACGATTTGGCGCTTCAGCACCTGGCGGAACGCTGCTGGAAAAATTCGGTTTTACATCTGACAATATCGTAAAAAAGGCTATAGACCTTCTGGATCGTTAAATATCGCAGTCAGAGTGACTAAAGTGAGCTAAAGTGCCTAAAATGACTAAAGTTGTGGAACCCTATCTATTTTATATTAAAAAGATGGAGCAAGGCGACACCTTAACTTTAGGCACTTTAGCTCACTTTAGTCACTTTTATTCAGCAATAAAATTTCAATTTCTGCAATTTGGTGTGGCTGAATAAAAAAACGGAGATATGCCATGGATTTCAAAATTATGCTGACAACATTCGGTCTGGTCTTTTTAGCCGAACTTGGAGATAAAACTCAGCTTGCGACCTTCTGCCTTTCTGCAGATCACAATTCAAAATTATCAGTGTTTTTAGGTTCTGCGTCTGCTCTGGTTTTAAGCTCTCTTATCGCTGTGCTTTGCGGCGCAGTGTTCAGTCGTTTTGTGCCGACACAGTATATCAAAGTTGGTGCAGGCCTTTTTTTTATCGTTGTTGGGATATTTACACTCTATTCTGCGGCTAAAGCTTTTTCAGTATAACTAAAGTTTACGAGTTTGTTTTGAACCGCAGAATATCTGCCTGTGCGTTGCACGCAGACAGGTCGAACAAGGAATAATGAATGTCGAAGTAAGGTATTCTATCATTTTTAATATTTAAAAGATAGCTTGCCGGGGCATCTTGTCGGGGCGAAGCTGTGAAGCGAAGCCTGAAGCCGTAGGCGACGCCTCGAGCAAAACGATTCCACACTTCATCATTCGAAATTCCTTGTTCGATATTCGACCTGCCCGCCAATGCATTTTGTATGAATTACTTTGGGCGCCCTATGCTATGATAATAGAATGAATAAGTACCAACACCCATAAAGGGCTATGGCGGGCGGGTATTCAAATAGTGCTATCTTGAATCAACAATATCTCAACTTATCACTTTCAAATAACCAAATTATGACATCTTGGTATGATAGGTAAATTATTTTTCGGTTACACTGCCGCAAAGCGGCATAAAAGCTGATGAAAAACTGTTATTATTATGAGGTGTTCCATGCGAAAACTACTATTCGTTTTTTTTGTTCTGCTTATCGGGGCTTCATTTGTACATGCTGAAACGACCCTTGAACCTTCTTATTTTCCTTCACTGATTTCCAGTATCCGCATCAATACGCCTTTATCTTTTTGCGATGAAGATGTCCCTCTTGATAACAGGGAGGTCCTTGAACGACTTGAAAAGGAGCTTTTAATTACACTTTCCGACAGGACACAGGTAATTCTCTGGATAAAGCGATCCAACAGATACATGCCGTACATTGAAGAAATGCTAAATGAAAATGATATGCCGGAAGATCTTAAATATGTCGCTATTATTGAAAGCGCCCTAAGACCCCATGCCGGTTCACGGAAGGGAGCAATAGGTTTCTGGCAGTTTATGAAAGAAACGGGTCTCAATTACGGCCTGACAATTGACAAGTATAAGGATGAGCGCAGAAACATTTTTTCATCCACAAAAGCTGCCATTAACTACTTCAGGGCGCTTTATGCTGACTTTGGATCATGGACACTGTCTGCTGCCGCCTATAATATGGGTGAGGATAGACTTAAATCGGAAATACATGAGCAAAAAGCCCATGATTATTACAAGCTATATCTTTCCATAGAAACCCAGAGGTATATGCTCAGGATTATTTCTGCCAAATTAATCTTATCCGACCCTGAAAAATACGGGTTTATATTGAATGAGGACGATCTTTATCCTCCACTGCAATTTGATCCCATTTACCTGACATTATCTCAAAGAGTCCCCATCCACATCATAGCTCAGTCTGCAGGAACATATTTCAAAGCCATAAAGGATTTAAACCCTGAACTCAGGGGGCATTATATCTGCGAAGGAACTCATTCAATTTTGGTACCTAAAGGCAGCGCTGTGGATTTTCATCCAAGATTTGAAAAAGCTTATACTGAGTGGTCATCAAAAAATAGAGAGCGCACCTATCTGGTGAAAAAAGGTGATAACCTTACTTTAATTGCCAAGCGCTTCAATGTATCTTTGCAGGACCTTCTCATATGGAATAACCTGAAACCCAGAAATCACATACATCCGGGAAATCAACTGATTATTTACATGGATGAAAACCGGCAGAAGGCAGGAATTAAAAAATAATGCAACCTTTTGCATTCGATCTTGATGAAGCGGACATAAAAAGGGAACGCCATAAAGCAAGACAGCTCAGGGATTCCCAGTGGTGGAAGCGCTGTCTGGCAAAAGGTATATGCCATTACTGCAAAAGCCCTACCCCTCCCAAAGAACTGACCATGGACCATATCGTTCCTGTCTCACGCGGTGGAAGAAGTACAAAGGGCAATGTTGTCCCTGCCTGCAAAGAATGTAATAATAAAAAAAAGCAGCTCCTTCCCATGGAGTGGGATGAATATCTGAAAAGCTGATTTAAAGCTAAGGGAACTACCTATTTCTCCACTGGGGTGTCTTTTTTTCAATAAAGGCTTTTATACCGTTTTGAGCATCCTCGGCCATTAAATTCATGGTAATTGTATGTTTTGCAAAATTAAGGGCTTTATCATCTGTCTGGTCTGCCTGTGCATAAAACCCCTGCTTGCCTATGGCTAAAACAAACCTGCTTGATTCGGCAATCCGGCCTGCCATCTTTCGAGTCTCTTTATCTAAATCTTCGGAAGAGACCACTTTGTTAATCAAACCAAGTTCTTTTGCTTCCCGTGCTGAAAAATAACGACCGGTCAAAAGCATTTCCATTGCCGCCTTTCGACCGATTGCCCGCGTGATTGCCACCATAGGCGTAGTACAAAAAAGACCGATCTTAACACCTGGTGTGGAAAACTTCGCACCTTCCTCGGCCACAATAAGATCGCACCAGGCAGCAAGCTGGCACCCGGCAGCAGTGGCAACACCCTGCACCTGGGCAATAACAGGCTGGGGAATTTCATGGATCATCTGCATCATCTTGGTGCATTGATCAAAAATAAACTTGTATTCCTTTACACCTTCACCAACCATTTCTTTCATATAATGTCCGGCGCAAAAGTGCCTGCCGGCAGCTTTAAGAATAATAACCTTAACAGATTCATCGGTAGATACCGCAGATAAGGAATGTATTATTTCCCCTATCATTTGCTTAGATAAAGCATTGATTTTTTCCGGCCTGTTTAAGGTTAAAAACGCTATCTCGCCTTCAGTAGAAAACAGGATTTCTTTATATTCCATATTCCGTTGCCTCCCTTTTAAAACAAAAAATTGACAATTTGCGGCATAAAGATGACGTTTTTTGCCGCTTTTATAAATCATGTTTTTTGTGAATTTGCATAACTGTTTGTTATTACAATATATAATATTTTTTGCGATTTTGGCACGAATATTGAATGTATCTATTTATAACAAATCAAAATTTTTCATTATTTTTTTTACTATTGCGTTCTTTGATTAGAAATTTCATTTTAAGGTTTCTCTTTTGTGCGTGCATCTTTTCAGACGGGTGTCAATAATATGAAAATAATTAGACATGCACCGAACGAGAATAACGGCATTATGGGAAGCCCTATTTTTTATATTCCCGGGTGTTCTACAAATATCGCTAGAACATTTTTTAAAGTAACCGTGTTCGTTTGACTCCACACTAAATGCGGTTGACGGCTCAACGAACATATAAAAGCTTTGGAATAAGCTTTTAAACCCCCAGCAAAAGGGGCAGGGTCTAAAAAGGCTTTGCCCCTTTTTTTATTATTGTGCCAATTACCGCACACTCCAGGCCAAAAGGGAAATATCCTGCATACCCAAGTATCGGCATCTCAAAGATTTGAAACCGGTGAACGAACGAAACGCTGTAAACCCATTTTGCCAGACTGAAGTAATTCCACATCTCCCAGAAACATCCGCATATAAAAGCCGCCAGGGCAGAAGAAATCACAACACGCCAGTCACCGGAAGTAATATCAGATAAAGCGTGATTTTCTCCAAACAGTGTCATGACTGAAATAAGTATAAGAAAAGGAGATATCCAGAGAAGGGGAAAAAGATAATCCGGCCACACTCCAACCCCCAAAAGCCCAACCCCTGACAGCACAATGCAGGTTATGGCCGTCGGCTTAGATTTAAACTTGTTAATTTTCGCAAAATTTTTAAAGCCTTTTTCAAGCCATGAAGAAGTAAGAATCAAATCCCTGGTTCCTAAGACCGCCGGAAGAACAGTTGAAAATGAAAGGGTTGCATATAAAAAATATTTCCAGGGAGTAAAATCACCTCCCAGATAATGCCAGTTTTGAACAAACCGGTTTAAGTATTCAAAGAACCACCAGAACATTGCACTGACAGGAAAAAGTAAAATAAAATATCCGGGCCGATTGATCATCATACAATTCCCGGATTTACGATAGCAAAGTGCATTTACTACCAGTATAAAGGAAAACCACAGGGGAAAAAATGTGTGCAGCTGGAAACAGACAAACCATGGAAACCGCGTCCATGCAAAAATCCAGGCAACAATGCCGGTAAAAACTCCAATCCAACCCCACCAGGGAAAAGAATATTTATTAAAAGAATCGATACAGCCGGATTTGAATCCCCTGAAACCTCTGATTATCAGTGGAAGAACTACCGCAAGAATGAACATGGTGTACGCTGCAAAAGCAATCCATGAAAATGGTGCATGGCTTATATATTGAGTTTTGGGAGGAAATTCGAAATATCCAATAATTGGATACCCGGCAAGTACTATTCCTAAAAGAGGCAATCCCAGCAGCATCCCGGCCAGGATAATAAATTTTAATAAAATACTTCTCATATCCGTCACAACAATGACTTTCTTATTCATATAACTGCTTCATTCTACTAATGGCCGTCTTAACTTCCTCCACCAGCCATTTCGGCTTAATAACTTTAGCCTCATCCCCGAAGGAAAGCACCCTTGATATTAACTCCGGTTCCGATGAAGTACTTAAAGTTAACCTTGTTTTTCCATCTCTTCTTTTGATTATCTTTTGATCAGGACTCCAGATCCGTTCAGAAACATATGCAGCAGCCCAGCCTGAGAATTCAAGTTCTACCTTAAATGCTTCTTCCTTTATTACTCCAAAATTTTTATTAAACACCTTTTCAAAATCATAGCCTTTGGGAATTTCAAACAACCTGTCGGTTATTTCAATTTTTCTGATCCTATGAATGGCCAGCAAAGGATCAAAGTCAGGATCATCATATGGTTTTGCGAGATATCTCGGTGTTACGAACTCTTGCGTGACACGAATGATATCAACAGGGAATAAGCCTGATTTAGATGACATCAACTTAGAATTGTGAACGTTCTGCACGAACGTCCCCTATTATGGTCTTCGTCATAATGCCTTTTGCCTATAAATTTATTTTAGGCTTAATTGTAGCGTTGATATTGTTTTTTATAATATTTTTATTGATTACAGTGGTATTCAAATATTCAGGTCAAGATTTGAAAATGCTTTTTTCTTAATTCTTTAAAAGAGTGTCATTATGAGATCAATCGGCAAAATCATAGGGTATCTAATGTGGATAGGAGCAGGAATCCTTATGTTTATCTTTTGGTTTATGGCCATGAGTAAATGGCTAGGGTTTTTAGGTGGTATCTTGGCTTTCATAATAGCACCAGGGCTCGTAATATTTCCTGTTATATTCTGGATTGTAGAGGGGGTGTTCCCAGCTTTCTATTTCATAATTTGGGGGGTTGGAATAGTTGGACTTATAATCGCTGGCGTGTCTGGCGGTGGTGAATAATATATGAATGAAAAAACACATAACGAATAAGGTTAGATTGTGTGA
>JAUWOH010000330.1 GCA_030612225.1 Desulfobacteraceae bacterium | reverse complement strand
AGCCTCTCTTAAACTGTCATGAATAAATTTTTCCTCTACGGTTGTGGGAATGATAACAACCTTATCCTTGCCACCCCTTCCTGGTTTGATCAGCCGCCCGACGTTTATCTTTTTCGGAAATCCGTCTTTTTCCCGCTGTTTGTCACGTTCCAGTAGTTCGTCAATGGATCGGAGACTGATGTTGTATGTGCTTTGAAGTGCCGTGAAGGCCTGCAATACGTTAAGATCGTTATATTCGTATATACTGTATGGTACAATAGAGGTACCTGCGGATTCGGATGCCAGAGCATCATCAGGAAGGTCGTGTGTACTTTCATCGTACAATTCTAAAAGAATCTTCTCTTCCCGTTCAGGGGTAAGACCTTCCTCTTTTAGTCTGTTATATAATTTTATGCGTTCTGGATCCATGGTTTACGGGTTGCGCGTTACAGGTTACGAGTTGTGAGTCACGGGTTACGAGTTGCGCGTTACGGGTTATAAAAAGGATTATTTCCGATTTTTACAACACGCAACACGCAACTCGTAACATTATCTTTTAACGTTAAAACCAACGTGCTGTCTGATATTAACAATAAATTGCAGATATAAGTTAATCGCTTACGTTTCATCCTCCTGAGTACAGAAGTACTCAATCGTTTTCTGTGCGCATGTCTTGCAATACTTAAGTTTGGAAAGCATGGTATCGACCATGCGGTCATACAACTTCTGGTTTTCCTCATTGGTACGGTTTGCAAGTGCACCTATAAGACTCCCTGCACCTGCAATGTCGGATTTGAGCCGGACATCGGTAACCGCTTTGACCAGTTCGAGGTTGTCCATGAAATCGTAATCAGGATCAACGGAAATTTTCTGGCCGTAAATTTTTCTGATGGATGTCCTGAATGCTTCGCGCTGTTCCTTTGTCTTAAGTTCAAGCCTTTCTTCAACACTGTTGATATATCGCTCGTCGATCTTTAAAGCCTTTAGCTCTTTTGTCTGCGGATCTTTATACTTCCACATTTTATCAGGCCCAAGATTCTCGGCATCAATACCAATAATCATGTTCACATAGTTCATAACATCTTTTCGAATAGCAAAGGGCTCGTCCATGTATGCATTGAACATTTCGGTCATAATCCGTTCCCGGTACAGACTTTTGGCGGTTTTAAGATCTTCCAGGTACTTTGTTCTGTCATTTGCTTCTATTACGTAGTCAAGAACCACCCTTTCCAGGGCCTTGAAAACGTCGCATGCGAACATGCACTTGCCTTCATTAGTTTCGGAGCTTTCAATTAACAGCTGGATTGCTCTGCCAAGGTTTCTCTGTCCCAGTCCCTTTTGACCAAAACGATTTATAATTTCAGGATCCTGGTTAAGCGTGTCAATAACTTCGGCCAGAGTTTTGATGCTTTTTTCTCCGGCCACTTCCCCTGCGGACAGTTTCATTGTCTCAACAGGTGTAAGCTTTTCGGACCTTGGGAGGCGGGTAAGTACCGAGGCTACTGATGCGGCGTAATTCAAATTGGGGTCCTGGTGCAGGTCTTCCAGTGTCAACGTGGTTCGTGATTCACTTCCTATGGCATATGCAGTAAGATCTTTTTGCAGTTTGTAATTTGTGTTGTGAGAAACATAGCAGATGCGGCACCTGTCTACAATTGGCGCTTCTTCTTTTTCAGAGAGAAATTTGTGGAATTCCGAGTTGTTGCTGGTGGCAACAATCAGAGTATCTATGGGCCATTTATATCCATCTATTTCAATTACACGGTTTTGGATGACTCCCAGGTAAACCTGAACCAGGTCTTTTTTGTTTTTGTATATTTCATCGGAAAAATGGATGCCCCCACCGGCAACACGGGCCAGGGCGCCCCGCCTTAAGTCAAAACGATACGGGTTGTTGGTATCTGCAATATGAAGCAGCCTTTGGATGGACTCTTCTCCAAGCAGATCGACTGCAGAAGAAGTGATTTTGTCTTTTGCAGGGTATTTTCCAGTTACGGTTCCCAGGCTTTCAGTCAAAGGCACGGGAATGATCTCGATGAATTTTAGCATTTCATCAATTTTGCCATCTGTAAAATTTTTGATATCGTTCCAGATATAGCCGCTGCAAGCGCCCATGGGCCGGTAATCATCGTAGAGCTTTTCAACTTTTTTATCCGAAAAGCCTAACTGTTTTGCGAGAAATGTCTTATTTTCATCAGGAGCTTCAAAGAGGTTCATAGCCAGAATCACAGGGTCTTCGTATGTCTGGGATTCAATGGTAGTAATTCTTCCATAATTGCCAAGCTTGTCCATATTGAGAAATTTAAAAGTGTATCTGCGATTTTTATCTTCCGTCAGAAAATTTCGGTATTTGGCACTTAGAAATTCAACTAAAAATGTTTTACCATTTCCCGGTTCACCTACAAATACGAAAGCCATTTCTCCGGAAGACCCGCCTTCGGAAGCGTCCTTTACATAGGAGACAAAACTGTTGATTTCATCATACATCCCTATGATATGTTTTTTTCCGGTACGGAAAATGCTGAAATCGTATGTTGTTTTGCCATTTACTACTACCTTCGCAATTTCGCTTTCCAAAATCATCCTGGTAACACTTTGAAAGGCGTTTTCAAAACATCGTTTGCCTTCCTTAACAGCAGTTAGATGATATTGAAGCGTATTATTTTTTGATTTAGCCATTTTTCCTCCTATTGATGCTGTCAACTTTTTTCGTCTTTGTTTATCCGCTGTACAAGGCCGGTCCCTTTTCCTATCTCCTTGTTTTTAAAAACAGGAAATTTAATGCATTATTATCTAAACAGATAATTACATCGTATTGGCAGTTTCTGAATTTATATTTATAAAGTTCATACAAAGGCCTTATGTATGTTGAGTTATAAATTCTTTTTGAATCCATATCTTCGGTATGGGTTTTTATTATTGGGTCGTCTTTTTTAAGTGCAGAATCAATTGCTTTATAGATATCGTCAATTCGGGGAAGAGCGTCATGGTAAGAATGAAGGACAAGAACCTTTTTTACCTGGCTATTCTCTGCATATAAAAATATGGGGCATGCAGTTAGCAGGCAGGTTGCCAGAACTGTGATTCCAAGGCATCTGAAAGCATTATTTGAACACAGCAGCATATTATCTCCATACAAACTGGATCAATTTATTTATTTCAGGCTATTTTTCAGATGGTTCCTTATACCATTTTCTGTTGGAAAAGTATATCCTTAAAAGATAAAAATAACAATTAGTAACTATTTGATTGCTGCAACAAGCATGCCAGTTCAGACGGATATGATTAGACGGAAAAGAGGACTCCTGTTTTAACAATAAGATATGGGCTGATATTAATTTTTGAAGAGATCTTTGAGTGTGCAGGCCAAAATAGTATGGAAGTTATGGCAGAACTTTCTGACAAAATTTTGACAGGATGAACAGGATTTTATATTTTTACCAGTCTTCATATGAGACTGAGAAGGCACCATCCAGCCCTAAGGCCGAAAAAGATAAGCAGGCTTTCAATCCTTGCTATTTGAAGGTAAGCTTTTGACACTATTAATCCAATTGGTTATCTTGAAGAGATTTGGCATTTTTTGCCTTTCTTCCCAGCCGTCGCAGCTTAGCAGATGCTATGGCGGGCAAGCAGGAAAGGCAAAAAATATCCTGAGCATCCTGTCTGATTTATAGTCTTTTATTAATGCCTGAAACGGTATAACTTTTACTTTTTACACTTTCCGATACGCCGGCCGGTCATTTTCATTTTCATTTGTCCTTGTCCCGGCATGTCCATCATAACGACTCCATCGAACCGGTCACCTTTATAAGTGATTTTGCCGCTGCTCTTCACTTCGCCTTGCTTAGAGTCGCAAACCATTTCCCAGGATACTGTGTTGCCTTTTGTTTTGATGTTTTTCATACGACATTCCTGGCCAGGCTCCGACTGGTTGGGCACAGGATTTTGGTTAGTCATGCATTGTTTATACGTAATCGGAGGCATTGGAACCGGCATTCCCGGTATTTCCATCTTTGAAGTAATCTCCCACAGACCTTCATTGAAAAGGGAACCTGCAAATGAAACAGAAATAAAAATTAAAAGCATACCTAAGATAAGACAA
>JAUWOH010000457.1 GCA_030612225.1 Desulfobacteraceae bacterium | reverse complement strand
CGCGATAACAGCTCCGCAATAACCATATAATATGAATAAGCCGCATAAAAACCTGCCAATACACCTATAATTGAAGACATCTCCTTAATCAGGCCTCTAAAAACTCCCCTTATAACGCAAAACGCCAGAATGACGATAATTAACATATCAAATTTATTCATAATAATCTTATAAACCGGAATAGAATTTATGTACCCGTACACCCATCCAGAACAAAAAAGTCACCCAATCTCCGTCCTGTAAGCGTTCACATTTGCAGCACATGTGAACGCTTACGAATTTATTTTGCCACAAAGACACAAAAAATATACTTTTTAATCTTTCTTTGTGTTTTGGTGTCTTAGAGCTCGGTAAAAAATAAATTGGTATTTTTTCTCGAGCCCTTAGTGCCTTAGTGGCAAGAAAACAGTCTATTTCGCTTGGAAAACAGTTATTTATTCAAACAGGTAAACTAACAAAGCGAAAATTTTGAGTCAAGATGTTTTATTTTCATCCTCTTTAGCAAAATTGTAGTTTGCAATCCCTCAAAAAGGTATGATATGAGATGTCTTTCTTTTAATGGCATTGAAAAACATGGAATCGAATCAAACTTCTAATAACAAAGAAACTCCAGTCGATAATCAGACTAAACTGGATTTTTCTGATATCAATCTCTCAAGGCAGCTTTTTGGAGAACGTAACAACAATCTTAAAAAAATTGCTGATGCGCTTGATCTCTCAATTAATGCCAGGGGAAATACTGTATTTATTCAAGGTGATGGTATTGCAGTAAGCCTTGCACAAAACATTCTCAAACAGCTTTACGACCTGTCAAAAAACGGGCATACTGTTTATCCTAATGATATTGATTATGCAATCAGAATTTTAAGTGAAGATGACCGAATAAAACTGAAAGATATTTTCCTTGATACTGTTTATATTACATCTAAAAAAACTCCGATATCACCTAAAAGCCAGGCCCAAAAAGATTATATTGACGCTATGCGAAGTTTTGATATCGTTTTTGGAATCGGTCCTGCCGGAACAGGAAAAACTTACCTGGCTATGGCTATGGCTGTATCGGCTCTTTCAAAAGGTTTGGTCAGCCGCATTATCCTCACCCGGCCCGCAGTTGAAGCCGGCGAAGCACTCGGTTTTCTGCCCGGAGATCTTGCGGAAAAGGTTGACCCTTATTTAAGGCCCCTTTATGATGCACTTCATGATATGATGCGCTTCGAAAAGGTTTCCGATCTTATGCAAAAAGGGGTAATAGAAGTAGCACCGCTTGCATTTATGCGCGGCAGGACATTAAACGATTCCTTCATCATATTAGACGAAGCTCAAAACACCACTACAGAGCAGATGAAGATGTTCTTAACCCGTATAGGCTTTAGCTCCAAGGCGGTCATTACCGGAGATATAACCCAGATCGACCTTCCGGCAGACCGGCCTTCAGGGTTGGTAGAAACAAAAAATATTTTGCAGAAAATTGAAGGAATAAAATTTATCTTTTTTTCAAAAAGAGATGTGGTAAGGCACCGGCTGGTTCAGGATATTATCAAAGCATATGAAGATCTTGAAGCAGGCAAAGAATGATGAATTCGCAATAAATCGAATTCATCAAGTTTTAGTCCCACTAGGGGCGGGATTCAGTTTTAGGTTAATGTAATTAACCGTTTTATAAAAGACTTAAAACTTTAATCCTAAAACTTAAAACGTTTCGTAAAAAGTGGTTTTTTACTTTTTACGAAACCATCAAAAATAATGACTTCTAAAAAAAATAAAAAATCCGTCAGTAATTTTTTTGACGATAGCTATCGTTTTCGTTGGGCTGTTATGATTGGTGTTACGATGATATTCACCTTCATACTTTATCCTAACCTTATACTCATAAAACATTCTTATGAACTTGGTGATGTTGCTGAAAGGGATATAAAAGCGCCAAAAGACTTTTTAATAGAAGATTCTGAAGCGACTGAGGCAAATCGAAAACAGGCTGTCGAAAAGGTGCTCACTGTCTATGATCACGATACTGCCCTCTCCTTTGCATTAACACAACGCGTACACCACGCATTTGCTGATCTTCAGGCTGTTTTTAATACTAAAAATGCAAATAAGGATTCAGCGGAAAAATCGAAAACCGCTTCTTCCACAGCTACCGATAAAAAGACTTCCTTACATGAGCAGGTCTGGCAAATGAAGAAAGAATTTGAAAGAAAAATCGGTTTTAATGTCAGCGATGGTGCATACAAAATCCTTGAAAAAGAAATGTTTTCAGGGGACATTGTAAAGTTAATCACAAAAATATTATCAAAAATTTTACAAAACGGTGTGGTCTCAAATAAAGCCATCCTTCTTAAAGAAGCAGATAAGGGGATAATTTTACGCAGTATTGAAACAACAAACGAAACTGTTGTTAAAAATTTAAAGCTTTTTTACGGTCTGGATCAGGCCAATGCGATGGTCAGAATTATCGGCAATCCGCTTTTAAAAAATCGCCGATATACCACTAAAAACCTGATAGTCGATTTCGCTCAACATCTCATTGTGCC
>JAUWOH010000175.1 GCA_030612225.1 Desulfobacteraceae bacterium | reverse complement strand
CGCTCGGGTCGCTCTCCAGCGTTGCCCTATCCTCCGGAAGGATAAACA
The DNA here is from genome assembly GCA_030612225.1 of Desulfobacteraceae bacterium. Lineage (GTDB taxonomy): Bacteria > Desulfobacterota > Desulfobacteria > Desulfobacterales > JAUWMJ01 > JAUWMJ01. The sequence continues at coordinate 6,514 of JAUWOH010000175.1, read as the reverse complement.
TAAACAACATAGTGAAATCGTTTTTGCAAGTATATTTTAATATATTTAGTAAGTTATAATAATTTTAATCGGGAATTTTAATTGTCGTTACAGGGAAAATATAATTGTCGCTTGACAGTCTGTTTCGATCTGCCCAACTTTCCTACTTAAAGAACAACTTAAAAAGAAGAAAAGAGGAACAAATAATAAAAGAAAAAGTATAGTTGTTTCTTTATTGTTCATATCATTCTCCTTTGACCCGTTACATCGATGGTTAATACAAGGCTTCATTGACTTATTTTATAGTTTTTTATGGTGAAAAACGAAAGAAAGACTTCGCGCCATACGCTATTCCAAGCCTTACAATTAATAGGTATATCAATGCCCCTATCAACGCTCCACTCGTATTGGACATAAGATCCAGCATACTTGAAAATCTCGACGGCACCCACGCTTGACCGATTTCGATGGTCAAGCTTAATATAAAACACGAAGCAACTGTCATTAAAACGACACGTTTTCTAGAAGTTCCACTAATCTCAATCAAGGTAGCAGATAGGACAAATCCCAAAGGAATGAATCCTATAATATTTACAATTATATCTATAAAACAATTTCTGTTTAGTCCAGACCCATTCCATGGCGGAGACAGAATTATCTTTTCTAAAGCATGCATTCGCGGTGGTATCTCGAGATGAAGCTTTCCTTCTCCATGATCAAAAGCCCTTTTACCTCTCTTTTCATCAAAGAGGTATAATACTGCTGGTTTACCTTTTTCAGCAAACGATAAATTCTGATCCTTATGCCATCTTTTTGAATAAAATACAGTCTCATTGGCATTTAAAGGATAATCATAAAAAGCTAAAGCATAAATTTCGCCATTCCAGGAATGCCTGCCATATACGGAATTGCCTAGGATAAGTCTTGTTTTGTCTCCTTTAGGAATTTTAAGTATTAAATCAGAGTTTGTTTTTACTAGTTGGTTACCAACATATACTTTTGTGCCTTCTTTGCTTGTAGTAACGGTTAGAAATGTGATTCTTGGGGTAGGGGAAAATATGTTTGCTGCAATTCTAGGTGTTTTTCTCTTGTAAGGGTAATCATCCCCATTCATGATAATAATGTGTGAACGCCATTGCCCCACCAATAATTGATCGCAATTTTTACCATTATGTATTGATAAAATTAAATTGAATCCTTCTTCATGGAAACTCTCTGGTTTAAATGCAATTATTATAGAAAAACCATTTAAATCAGAAATGCCCTCTTCAATTGATTCAACAAAGGGGTCAGTATAAGCTATACCCTTTTTGCTAAAACGAATGCCAGGTCGTTCCGATATCCAATTTGCCCCATTGGTAACTGCAATACCTTTAGGCCTTAATCCAAAAAACAACACCCCCAAAAGTATGGTAACCACCAAGCCAACCAACAGCTTTAGTCGATTTTTTTTGGAATTTGTTAAAAAATTAAAATTAATAGTGGCCTCCCGCATAGGGGCGGAGACCTTTGGAAAATGTCACTTTTCGAAGTCTGCGCTTATCTGTCCGATTAGCGCTAAAGGCTGGCGCTGATGCTTCACTCCGTGTCACTAAAGTGTCTTGGTCCCCGATGAGCGGGATCTACGCTTTGCTTCGACAGGCTCAAACAAAAATTACCATTTTTCAAAGGTCTCAGAATATATAAGAAAACCTCCTCAAATGTAAACCGCTTATAAAGCGATGAGGAGGTTTTCAGTAAGGGTAAACGTGGTGACGAGCAGAGTTTAAAGAAAAAGCCATCGAACCGCGCATCAGAAGAGATGTCTATTTTTTATTGATTTAAACCAATAATGCTATAGATTCTAAGGGTGTCTTTGTCAAATGGATAAAACCTGACGGAGGCCAAAATTAAGGGTCTCCAAGTCTTCCTTTGAAAGTGACCCTACCTCTTTAATCAAACGAGTTTTATCCACTGCACGTATTTGATCACATACTGCCACAACCTGTTTTTCAAGACAAGTTACAGGCACCACAATTGGTGGTCTAGACTTCCCCACGGTAGAAAGCGGTACAACTACAACTGTTCGCCTGGCTTGATTAATTGGAGTAGCTCCAACCAAGACACATGGCCTCATTTTTCGAATTTCAGAACCTCTTGTAGGATCCAAATCAACCCAATAAACATTACCACGATTCAGCTTCAATACCATCTCCTACAGTTATGTTCCAATCAGACATTTCATTGTTTAGAGCGTCATCCGTTTCGATACTTTTAGCGCATTGATAGAGTTGTTTTTCCCGTTTTTGGACCTCTTTTTCCAAAATTTCAGATATGACTCTGCTTCGTTGCCTGTTTGGTATAACAGCTCGCATACGGCCCGCCAAATCATCCGGCAGTGACACAAGTACCTTTTGCATATCAGCCTCCTTGACTTTTAGATATAGTATATAATATATCTATACTAATTGTCAAGAATCTTTGTTTGTCTATGCCACATTACCCAATCATCAACATTATCTGCCAGTTACTTTCACTATTTTTGCCCAAAAGTGTTTACCCCGTTCAATTTTTACCCCATACGTCCCGTAGTTGAGGATGATACGCATATAAGTTCACAAATCAGGAGGATATTTACCCAAAAGTGCTTTGAGCTTAAATGGGTAAATGAGGCAACGGGGCAGGGCAGTTAGGGGGGCTTCGTTTGAAAAATGAGAAAAAGAAAATCTATGGAATAGAAAAGCGAACTAAATCAATGAATTATTCCATTGACTTCTATTTACCATAAACAGGCCGTTTCTGAGCCGGCAAATCTTCCAGGTATGGGTATTCCTTGTCAATTTCTGAAAGTAATGGGTTTTTCAGCGGCCATTTTATTCCAATTTGCGGGTCATCCCAGGCAATTCCACATTCAACTTCCGGTGTATAAACATCACTACATTTGTAACTGAAAATAGCATATTCACTTAAAACACAAAATCCATGAGCAAAGCCCTCCGGGATAATGAGTTGGCGATGATTATCACCTGACAGAACCACACCTTCCCATTGGCCAAAGGTCGGTGAATCTTGGCGGATATCAACGGCTACATCAAATACCTTTCCCCTTATTACGTTAACAAGTTTAACCTGTGGGTGGGGATGCTGATAATGCAATCCCCTCAAAGTGTTTTGAATCGAATACGAAAGGTTGTCTTGAACGAAATTACAATTAATGCCATTTTCTCTATATCGTTCGTACTGATGTAACTCCATGAAGTAGCCACGCGGGTCAATAAAGACACGGGGTTCGATAATCATGACACCTTCCAATTTAGTTTGAATAATCTTCATAACTGCTCTCGCGAACCATTTACTATCTCAATAAGATACTGGCCGTAGTTATTTTTATTTAGAGGCTGGGCAAGCTTCAACACTTGCTCTCCGTTAATATATCCCATGTGATAGGCAATCTCTTCAATGCAAGCGATCTTTAACCCTTGGCGCTTCTCAATAACCTCGATAAAGGTTGACGCCTGCAGCATGCTGTCGTGGGTACCGGTATCAAGCCAGGCGGTGCCTCGACCCATTTTCTCAACATACAATTGTTGGCGTCTGAGATAGGTTAGATTAACATCGGTAATTTCTAATTCACCCCGATTTGATGGTTTTAATTGACTTGCTATATCGACGACTTGTGAGTCATAGAAATAAAGACCGGTTACTGCCCAATGTGATTTAGGCTTCTCAGGTTTTTCTTCAATATCCATCGCTTTACCGCTATCATCAAAATTAACCACGCCGTACCGCTGAGGATTTTTTACCCAGTACCCGAAAACCGTGGCACCGGTATTCCGCTTGCCGGCTTTGGCAAGTTTTTCAGGTAATCCATGTCCATAAAAAATGTTATCGCCAAGTATTAGGCAGACATTGTCATTACCGATATACTTTTTACCAATTAAAAAAGCCTGGGCAAGACCTTCGGGCTTCGGTTGTACAGCGTAAACAAGATTTAGTCCCAACTGGTTGCCATCTCCCAACAAAGATTCAAAGTGAGGCAAATCCTGAGGTGTAGAAATAATGAGGATATCACGTATACCCGCAAGCACGAGTACTGAAAGCGGGTAGTAGATCATAGGTTTGTCATAAATAGGCAGTAATTGTTTACTGACCACCTGCGTAATGGGATATAGTCTTGTGCCGGATCCACCGGCAAGAATAATTCCTTTCATCGCCTCTCTTCCTGTTTTTTTGTTATAATTTTGGGTTCTTCTCCAATTTAGTTGGAGAAGAGGGTTCAAGGATTCCAGGGTTTGTTTTCTAAAGACTTTAACAGTGTTTTTAACATTCTTTCGAATTTTGCTATGTCTTTTTTTAGTGTCCTCAATTCACCTTTTTAAATTAAATCTAAATCCTCTATATGTTAAAACAAAGTTCGTATAACTTTCGCCAGGCTTTCAATTCTTTTCGGTTACGCTTATCAGCTTCCGGCTACGCTTCCAGCTACGCCGTGACAAGTGTAATTTTTTAGCATTTTTATCCGCCTGTTCTGTGGAGGATCACTCGAACCCTATAATCCTGGAACCCTTGACCCCTCTATGATAATGTCTGTTCAATTGGAGATAAACTATTAATTTGATCTAAATTAACTACAACTAATCGGGAGATGATTTTAATTTTTTGAATCATCGTTCTTTATAATTGGTATCAACCCATTTCTGGTATTCACCGCTGCGCACGTAATTGATCCAATCCTTATGATCGAGATACCAATCAACAGTTTCTGCCAATGCTGTGTCAAAATCAAACCGCGGTTTCCAGCCGAGTTCTTTATGGATCTTACCGGCATCAATAGCGTACCGTCGGTCGTGTCCGGGTCGGTCCTTAACGAATTGAATTAAGCTCCTGCTGGAGTTTTTGGCGTTAAGCTTCAATCGTTCGTCCAACAGATCGCACAATGTGTGGATTACTTCAATGTTCTGCCGTTCCGCACCACCGCCTATATTGTATGTTTCACCTGGAATTCCTTTAATAAAAGCGGTTAGCAGCGCTTCGCAATGATCGATAACATAAAGCCAGTCGCGTACGTTCTTTCCATCCCCGTATACCGGCAATGCTTTGGATTCAAGAATATTAATAATCATCAATGGAAGCAGTTTTTCAGGAAATTGATAGGGGCCGTAATTATTCGAGCAATTTGTAATGATAGTCGGCAGTCCGTAGGTCCTATACCAGGCGCGGACCATATGATCAGACCCTGCTTTGGATGCCGAATACGGACTGGATGGGTCGTAAGGTGTGGTTTCTACAAAAAACCCGTCGGAACCGAGGCTTCCATATACTTCATCAGTTGAAACGTGTAAAAACCGAAAGTCCGGTCGCCCCTGTTGTTCCCAGGCTTTGTTGCACGCAGACAGCAGTCGGCAAGTGCCCAATACGTTGGTTTCTGCAAAAGCTATGGGGCCGTGAATAGAACGGTCGACATGCGACTCAGCAGCGAAATGAATCACGCCGTCAAATTGTTCTTCGGCAAAAAGCTGCTCAACGAGTTGACCATCCCTGATATCGCCGTGCACGAAGTGATATCTTTCCGGTATTTTTTCTGCAAGATCTGCAAGATTGGCAGGATTGCCCGCATAGGTGACCGCGTCAAGGTTGACTATCCGCCAATCAGGATGTTTGTTTAATGTGTGGCGAATAAAGTTTGTGCCTATAAATCCGGCTCCACCGGTAACAAGTATCGTCTGCGTTGAAGTTTTAATTGTTTCCTCGCTTTTCATTTTGCTTGAATAAAGAAATAGTTAAAGGTATGAAATCTTAGCACAACTCCATTAGAATCTTCTTAAACAAAGATTTTGTTATAAATCTGAGTTTTTCAAAGGTCTCGCCTAAGATACCATGAAAATAACTTTTAAAAGGAGTAGTTTTTACCCAAAACATCATTGAGCTGAAATGGGTAAAGGAGGCTACGGGGCGGGGCAGTTAGGTGGCTCCGTTTGAAAACTGAGAAAAAGAAAATCGATGAGATAGAAAAACCTAATAAATCAATTAATTAATTCAAAACTTTAAATCGAAAGGGCGTACCCCAATGCCCTCACAACATAGGTTGTCCGGACTTTGCAAATATCACTGTTCAATTAATTCATTATAATTTCGACCATTCTTAACAATACCAGCTAAAAAAGTTCTCTTATCTAAATTTATATATTCTTTTTCTGTAAACGGAAGGGCTTCTATCAAACTGTTATAAGCGGCAGCAATTCGTGAAAGATGCTGCATATTTTTTATCTTAGGTCTGCCTTCGAACCAATCTGAAATCACAGCCAAATCAATGTCACTGTATTCTTGGGGTTTCCCATGTGCATATGAACCGAATAATATGACTTCTTTGATTGGAATCTCCTGCTTGAGCCTTACAATAAAACCCTTTATAATTTCATTTATTTTATCTTCTGATAAAGCCATTTATAGATTCCCTTAGTTTTTCTATAAACCTGTTCTGCCTCTTTGTCATTTATTATTTCTGCCAAACTTTCTTTGTAATCTCCATAGCGTGTCTCAATATGATAAGGTGTCA